>DQCG01000384.1:0-8960 GCA_003533825.1 Phycisphaerales bacterium | reverse complement strand
AATATGGTCTTTTTATCAACTAACCGTTTCGGCAGAACGGGAAGAATTACTTTTTCTTTGATTTGTTTTCTCAATTCACGATCCGAAACCTTCGGTGAGTGGTGCGTGGAAATTACAACCGTATGAATGCGTTTCGGCTTACTGTTTTCATACTCGATTGTCACCTGACTTTTGCCATCCGGCCGCAGCCACGGCAGTTTTTTGCTCTGTCGCATCTTTTCCAGCCGGGTTGTCAGTGCGTGCGCCAATTGAATCGGCATCGGCATCAGCACAGGCGTCTCCTTGCACGCATAGCCAAACATCATTCCCTGGTCACCGGCGCCCTGTTCCTTGTGCAGGCCTGTGCCCTCGGTAACACCCTGTGAAATATCGGGACTTTGCTTTGAAACCGACACCAGAACGGCACAATTCTCGTTATTGAAACCAAGCTCCGGGTCGTCATATCCGATTTCCCTGATCGTATCCCGAACGATCGTCGGGATATCGACATGGGCCTTGGTAGTAATCTCGCCCGCTAATACGACCATGTCGGCCTTCACCAGCGTTTCGCAAGCCACCCTGCTCTTCGGGTCCTGTGCGAGCATTGCATCCAGAATCGCATCCGATATGTGGTCTGCCACCTTGTCCGGATGCCCCATCGTCACGGACTCGCTGGTGAACAGATATTTGTCAGCACCGTTGCTACTTGATTTTTTTACCATTTGTGATTTATCCTTTCTACGAACCATCGTTAATTGACCAGTCATACGTCATATACTTAATAGCATAGTTTTTTGTTTCAAGAAAAGAAACATCCCGTTTCGGAATGTAATTGGTAATGAAATTTAATACTGCCCTGGTATCAGGCGGCTGGTCCTTAAACTTTCTGTCTATCGCAAATTTTTTAATAAATTCCCTGCCATACCATGACAATTGAAATAAGGCCGATAAATACACTTTTTTCCCTGCCCTGTCAATACCGAATGCGAGCGGGCCGGATAGAAATCTCTTAGCCTGGTCATCCAACTGCTCGCCGAGCTTATGCCCGTAATACGGCTCGTTTCGTAGCGGCGGACTCGACAGGCAGGCACTGGTGATAGTAAAGAATATTCGGGGGTCGTCAAATTCTCCGCGGAAAAACCGCTTTTCAACCGCCGCAAAGGTAAATTCTTCATCCATAACAAGGAATTTGTGCCCGGCAATATTCTTCTCGATATGCCTGATGTTATTGGTGCCCCGGTAGAATATGGTAAGGATTCGAGATGCCGGCTTAATCGGATAATTGTCCGTAACTACTTTGAGCTTTTGCAGGTTGTATACGTTAATCCAGAACGCGATCTTGTCCTCTTTTGGCCAGGATTCATATTCGCCCGGATCAAGCTTGCTGAATTCCTGGAGCAGAATACCGAGCTCGTATCTTTTCCGCCTGAGCCCTTTATAGTCAACCAGGCCCTTGTCATTGACAAATTCTTTTAAAATATCTGCATATTCGCCAGGAAAAGATACCGGCGGCTCAGGCTTCGGATCATCAGGCACAGTCTTAACAGGTTCTATGATGTTAGGTTCGAAATCGGCAGGTTCCACCTCATCGGGCTCCATCTTGTCAGGCAGAACCTCATTCGGCTCAGGCTCAGGAAGCTCTGCCTCATTAGGCTCGATATAGAAAGGTTCAATTTCGTCAGCCTCAGCCTGAAAAGGCACGATTTTATCGGCTGTTATTAGATCAGTTTCAACATCAACCGATTCAGTACGATTTGGGTCGGTATCGGCACCTTCAGGCTCGACGATACCAACTCCTGGTGACTCTATGGATTGTTGCTCTATGGAGGTACAACTACCAATAAAAAAAAATACTACCACCGAAAATATGAAAAAAACAAGGCTTTTAGCCATGCCGGTCTTCCGAAAAACAATTATATAACCGCTCAATTGCAAAGAATACTTAATCCCATATTAGCATAAGGGATATGGTGATAAATGCAATGATTTGTTGGTTATTTTAAGGCATTTTTGTAGAGAAATCCTAATTCACAGGTAAAGCAGCCCGATGAGATTTTCGAGACCGCAACTATCTCATTTGACTTGATTGCTGCCGGAAGTATCTTGCATTTCAATATAAAGAAGAAAAATCTTGTAATTTCTCGCACTTGAGCATATATAGAAAATTCCGGCACGAACGTTGCGTTAAAAAACATTCAAAACAAACACTTGAAAGGGCTTCATAGTGGGTGGTTTTCAGGCATTAGATTGGGTGGCAATCGCAGCTTATTTCGGCATCATGCTGGTCATCGTCTGGTGGGTCGTCCTGCAGAAGCAGAGGACATCGACCGATTACTTCCTTGCCGGCAGACACATGCCCTGGTTTGTGGTGGGGGCTTCGATTTTCGCCTCGAATATCGGCTCCGAACACATCGTCGGTCTTGCGGGGCAGGGCTCCACTGATGGCATGGCAATGGCTCACTGGGAATTGCACGCCTGGTGCGTAGTAATGCTCTCCTGGCTTTTTATCCCCTTTTATTACCGTGCAAAGGTCTTTACGATGCCGGAATTTCTTGAGAGACGGTTTAATTCGACCTGCCGCTGGATATTGTCGATTGTATCGCTCGTTGCGTATGTGTTCACGAAGGTATCGGTAACAGTTTACGCCGGCGGCGTGGTTTTCAATGTTCTTTTGCCGGAGATTAATATACAGGTAACGGAAACTTTTGTCCTCGATGCATTCTGGATCGGGGCCCTGTTGACGGTTACCCTTACTGGAATCTATACCGTTCTCGGCGGTTTGCGTGCCGTGGTTTATACCGATACCGTTCAGACCGCAGTTCTGTTGATTGGCTCGGTCTTCATTACATTCTTCGGCCTCAGCAAACTCGGCGGCTGGAGCGAGCTGCGATTAATATGCCGGGATAATGCCGCCAACTTTGCCTTGTGGAGGCCGAATACGAATCCGGATTTCCCGTGGCTGGGTGTCTTGATTGCATCGCCTATTATCGGGATTTGGTATTGGTGTACCGACCAGTATATTGTGCAGAGGGCACTTTCGGCAAAGAATTTGCGAAACGCCCGCCGAGGTGCACTTTGGGGTGCCTTTCTTAAAGTCTGGCCCGTGATGATTTTTGTCGTGCCGGGCCTGATCGCTTACGCACTGCATCAAAAGGGACTTATTACTATCCCCACGAAAATCGCCGACGGACGGGAGGTGCTTGATGGCGACCGGGTCTTCGCAGTCATGGTAAGCTCGTTATTGCCGGCCGGTCTGCGCGGATTAGTGGTCGGAGGGCTCCTTGCCGCCTTGATGAGCTCGCTCTCATCGCTTTTTAATTCCTGCGCTTCACTCTTTACCGTGGATATCTATGAAAAAATAAATCCGAAGGCCTCTGAGCGGCACCTTGTTACAGTCGGGCGAATCGCAACTATGGTGGTGGTCGTGATGGGAATAATCTGGATTCCCGTAATGCAGCGGGTTTCTCAGGGCGGATTATATAAATATCTCCAGAGTGTTCAGGGTTATCTGGCGCCACCCATTACGGCGGTATTTCTGCTCGGTCTTTTCTGTAAGCGGATTAACGGCAAAGGAGCAGTGGCGGGGCTCGCTATCGGTTTTATCGCAGGGATGTCGAAGCTTACTATCCAGGCGCTGACAGGAGGAGTTGACCCGATCATTACATCACCCGGCTTCCTCGTCGATATAGGAGAATACAACTTCCTCTTCGCCACGGGCTGGCTGCTGCTCCTGAGCATTGTGACAATCGTCGGAGTTTCACTGCTGACCGCTCCGCCAAAATATGAAAAGATTGCCGACCTGACCTATGCTACGGCAACGCCCGAACAGAAGAAGGAATCCCGCGAAAGCTGGGGACTCATCGAGGTCCTGATGACCATCGTCATATTAGGCCTGGTGCTTGGTCTGTATCTGTATTTCAGTTTCTGGTTAAACTAACGCTCTGGCAGTGTTCTGAATAGGAGGTTATTTTATGCCTTATACGATTGGACTGGATTATGGAACTAACTCTGTAAGGTGCCTGATTGTCGATGTCACAAATGGCGACGAGTTAGGCACGGCGGTATACGAATACGAAACGGGCGAAGCCGGCATCATTCTCGATCAGGCCGACCACAACCTGGCCAGGCAGAACCCCGCCGACTACATCAAGGGTCTCGAAGAGACCGTTAAAGCGGCAATCGCCGAGGCAAAGAACGCCGTGAAGCGATTTGAGGCAAACCAGATCATAGGCATCGGTATCGACACGACCGGCTCGACGCCGCTTCCCGTCGATAAAAACGGCACGCCGCTGGGCATGCTCGATGAATTCAAGGACAACCCGAACGCCCACGCATGGTTGTGGAAGGACCACACCGGCCACGCCGAAGCCGCCGAAATAACGGATCTGGCCAAAAAGGAACACCCCGAATACCTTGCCAAGTGCGGCGGGACATACTCTTCGGAATGGTTTTTCAGCAAAATTCTTCATTGTTTGCGAACAGACCAAAAAGTTGCCGATGCGGCGTATACATGGGTCGAACATGCCGATTATATGACGGCACTTTTAACGGGGACCACGGAACCGCAGAAACTCAAGCGCTGCCGTTGTGCAGCGGGCCATAAGGCGATGTTCAACGACGGCTGGGGCGGATATCCCGATGCAGAATTCTTGTCCAAACTCGATCCGGAACTCGGAAAACTGCGTGAGACGCTCAGCGAAAAGACGTTCGCCGTAGATGTTGCGGCGGGAAAACTGACCGGAGACTGGGCTGAGAAACTGGGCCTCCCAAAAAACATTCCCGTCGCTATGGGTGCATTTGACGCACACTTAGGCGCCGTAGGTTCGGGAATAAAAGAAGGAATTCTCGTAAAAATAATCGGAACCAGCACTTGTGACATGGCGGTAGCCCCCAACGATGCGACGCTGCCGGACGTCCCCGGTATCTGCGGTATAGTTGACGGCTCGATTCTACCGGGCCATTTCGGGCTCGAAGCAGGCCAATCCGCCGTGGGCGATATTTTCAACTGGTTCGTCAACTACATTCAGCCCGGCGGCAAAGAGGCAGGCTCCCACGAAGCCCTTACCGAAAAAGCCGCAACGCTCAAGCCGGGCCAGTCGGGCTTATTAGCGCTCGATTGGAACAACGGCAACAGAACCGTGCTCGTCGACCAGCGATTGACGGGCCTGCTGCTCGGCCAGACGCTGCACACGAGGCCGGAAGAAATCTACCGGGCGCTGATCGAGGCAACCGCTTTTGGAGCGCTGACGATTATCAACCGATTTGAAGAATACGGCGTCAAGGTCTCGGAAGTCATCAACTGCGGCGGAATTGCCGAGAAGAATCCCCTGCTGATGCAGATTTATGCCGATGCAACAGGCAGGGAAATGAAAATCTCCCGCTCGGCCCAGAGTTGCGCTCTGGGCGCATGCATCGCCGGCGCCGTGGTCGCAGGCAAAGCATCCGGCGGCCACGACAGCTTCGCCGATGCCCAGGCTGCGATGTGCGGGATCAAAGACGTAACTTATAAACCAATCGCCGAGAACGCCGAAGTTTATCGGCAGTTGTATACTCTGTATAAGCAACTTCACGACGCCTTCGGTACACAGGAATTCTCCGGCAAAATGGCAAACGTTATGAAAGAACTTTTAAAAATAAAGGATAAATTCATCTGAAAGGCTTAGAATACATTGTATGTGTCTAATAAAAGAAGAACCATCCCCATCCCGATAACGACAATCGGGATGAGGCTGCCACACGATAGAATTTACGGAAAACGTGTGACAGCCTCAAAGCCGCAGGCTTTGGGGATGGTCGCGCATACCAAACTCAGACTAAATACGTATTACCTGTGAGGTCTTTATTATTATGCAGGAAGAGCTTAAAGAAGCTGTCTGCGAGGCGAATCTCGAACTGCAGAAACAGCAGCTTGTAATTTTCAGTTGGGGCAACGTCAGCGGTATAGACCGCTCGAAAGGTGTAGTCGTCATTAAGCCGAGCGGCGTTTCGTACGATAAGCTGACACCCGAGAAAATGGTGCTGCTCGATCTGGAAGGGAAAATAATCGAAGGAACTCTCAATCCTTCATCGGATACGCCGACTCACCTTGAACTGTACAGAAATTTCGAAGCCATCGGCGGGATATGCCACACGCACTCGCCCAACGCCACGATGTGGGCGCAGGCCTGCAAAGAAATCCCGTGCTTCGGCACAACCCACGCCGACAATTTCTACGGCCCCATCCCGGTAACCAAAGTTATGACCGAAGAGCAGATAAATGATGACTATGAGCTGAACACAGGCAGAGTCATTGTCGAGCGGATTGCCGGCATGGACCCGATGCAAATGCCGGCGGTCCTGGTCGCCAATCACGGACCGTTCACGTGGGGCACCGATCCGGCCGCCGCGGTTGAGGAGACCGTAGTGCTTGAACAAATTGCAGCAATGGCTCTGGGCACTATTACAATCAATCCCAATCAGGGCCCTATCAACATATCATTGCTGGAAAAACACTATCTGCGAAAACATGGTAAGAATGCCTATTATGGCCAGTCTTGATATTGTGTCTTCTTTATAAGGAGAAACGAAAATGAAAAAAACAACATTCGGTGTCATCGTCGGGAACCGCGGCTTTTTCCCCGATGCATTAGCAAAAGAAGGGCGAAAAAACATCCTTGATGTGCTCAAAAAAAATGGATTCAACTCGGTCGCACTTTCAATGCAGGAAACGAAATACGGCACGGTTGAAACTTTCGCCGACGCCAGGAAATGTGCCGCCCTTTTTGCTGAAAAGAGCGAAAAGATTGACGGCATTATTGTCACGTTGCCGAACTTCGGCGACGAGAAAGGAGTCGCCGAGGCAATCAAACGCTCCGGGCTTGATGTGCCAATTCTGATACAGGCCGAGCCGGATGCCAAGGGCAGTATGACCATCGCCAACAGGCGGGATTCCTTCTGCGGCAAGATCAGCGTCTGCAATAATCTCAGGCAGGCGGGGATTCCGTACACGCTGACAAACTCGCACACGGTCGCAGCCGCATCGGGGCAGTTCAAACAGGAGCTGGACGATTTCGCCTCGGTCTGCAGGATTATAAAGGGCCTCAAAAACGCCAGGTTCGGCGCTATCGGCGCCCGCACAGGCGCATTTAACACGGTCCGTTACAGCGAGAAAATCCTCGAGCTTTCCGGCATAGCCGTCGAGACAATCGACCTGTCGGAAATTTTCGGAAGAGTAGATTTGCTCGCCGACAACGACAGGGCTGTGAAAAGAAAACTGAATGCAATCAGGGAATATACGCCGACCGAGTCGGTTCCCGCCGAGAAGCTCTTGAAGATGGCCAAATTCGGCTACGTCATCGACCGGTGGATCAAAGAAAACGAACTCGACGGCACAGCTATTCAATGCTGGACCTCGCTGGAAGAATTCTTCGGAATCGTTCCCTGCACGCTAATGAGCATGATGAGCGAATCGCTGGTGCCCAGCGCCTGTGAGGTCGATATTACAGGCCTGCTGGGTATGTACATTCTCCAGCTCGCCGGCGGAACGCCCAGCGCGATTCTGGACTGGAACAATAACTACGGCAGCGATCCCGACAAGGCCGTATTGTTCCATTGCAGCAATCTGCCGAAGTCGTTCTTCAGCAATTCGAAGATGGACTACCAGGAAATCATCGCCGGGTCGGTCGGTAAGGAAAACACCTACGGCACGATTGTCGGCAGGATCGCACCAGCCAGGGCGACATTCTGCAGGACAACTACCGATGACGCGACCGGCATTATCAGCGCTTACGTCGGCGAAGGCCAGTTTACAAACGACAAGCTCGATACGTTCGGCGGTTACGGCGTGATGAAAATCCCGGACCTCCAGATTTTGATGCAGTATATATGCAGGCTGGGCTTCGAACACCACGTTGCCGTCAATATCTCGCAGAAAGCCGATGCAATCACCGAAGCCCTTGATACCTATATGGGCTGGGAAGTCTACCGGCACGAGTAGAATCCGGCCTGCTAAAATTTAGGCCGAAAATTGTTGAGATTTTTCTGGACAGCCTCGAAAAAGGCCGTTATAATGTGGGTTTAGACAGTTTTACGAGCTTTAAGTTTGCATTTTAGAGGTAACTTATTATGGCACATAAAAAGGGACAAGGCTCCTCGCGGAACGGCAGAGACAGCAATCCGCAGTACCGAGGTGTAAAATTGTATGGAGGCCAGGCAGCCAAAGCCGGCGCAATCATCGTACGACAGTGCGGAACAAAATTCTTCCCGGGCTCCAACGTCAGTATGGGCAGGGATTATACTCTGTTCGCCACTGCGGATGGACAGGTGAAATTCCAGGGGCGAAAAATCCACATAGTCTAAAAAGAATAAGCAATAAACGATAAAATCAGGATGGTATTTGCCATCCTTTTTTTATATCAAGATACAAGACGATGTTTATCGATCGGGCACAAATCTGGATCAAGGCGGGAGATGGCGGGCACGGCTGTGTCAGCTTTCGGCGGGAAAGGTTTATTCCCAAAGGCGGCCCAGACGGCGGCGACGGCGGGCATGGCGGCGATGTCTTCTTTCAGGCGGTGGAGAATATCGATACCTTATTAGACTTCGCGGGCAAGCACCACTGGCAAGCCCGTAACGGCCAGCCCGGATCGGGAAACAACAAGTACGGAGCAAACGGCGACAACCTGATCATCAAGGTCCCGCCGGGAACGCTTATTTACGATACCGATCTGGATCTGCTGCTAAAAGACATGAATGAAATAGGGCTGAAAGTCCGCGTCTGCCGCGGCGGCAAAGGCGGAAGAGGCAACAAGGCCTTCGCAACGTCCATCAATCAGACCCCAAGAAATGCCGAGACGGGCAAAAAGGGCCAGGAAAGAAATATCAGGCTCGAATTAAAACTCATTGCCGATGTGGGCTTAGTCGGCTTGCCCAACGCCGGCAAGAGTACGCTAATCTCGCGCTGCTCGGCGGCAAGACCGAAGATCGCCGACTACCCCTTCACC
>DQCG01000716.1:5525-25843 GCA_003533825.1 Phycisphaerales bacterium | reverse complement strand
GCGATAACCGCTCGCAGAGAAAACGTCGGCAACAGTCACTTCATTCCTGCCCAGCAGCGAACGGCCCATTATCGTATGCCAGACACCGGTGCGCGACGAATAGTGCCCCGTCATCAGCGCCGATCGCGTCGGCGCACAGGTCGGATCAACGTGAAAATCGGTCAGGCGGATACTCTGAGAGCGCAGTTTGTCCAGATTAGGTGTCACAATCACATCGTTGCCGTGACAGCCGAGGTCGCCGTAGCCCTGGTCATCGGTCATTACAAGGATTACATTCGGCCGCTTTGACTTTGCAGCCCCCTGCCTTAATCCGGCACAACTCGGTAAAACTGAAAACGTTCCCGCCGAAACTGCTGCAACACCGATGGTTTTAAGGAATTCCCTTCTTGTCGGACTGCTCATTTCTTTGCCTCCTTATTGTCAACTATTTCTCACAGGCCCCAAAGAAAGTTGTGTAAAATCTCCCGGCCTGAATTGCTCTATCAACGAATAAACATCATCGACAGTAACAGATTTAATCGCATTGACGTCATCCTCGATAGCCCTATACTCCTGCAAATACGTCCAGTTAAAACCAAGATCAACCAGTCGGCCCATCGGCAGTTCATTTTTGATCACCAAAGCACTCAATATTTTGTTTTTTGCCTTCGTTAATTCGTCTTTGGTAATTCCGCTCTTTGATAAATCGCTAAAAATATTCCTAACAATATCGAGTACTTTCGCGACATTTTCACTGCTGCAGCGGATATAACTGCAAAACGCGCCCGTGCCGTCCATCGCTCCAAACTGCATTGACGCAGCTTCCGCCAGCGCCTTGTCCACAATCTCCCAGAAAAACCGCGATCCGACGTCATCTCCGATAATCGTGCCCAAAAGCGAAGCGGCAAATCTCCTCGGATCCTGAGCCGACACGCCCGCACTCATCAGGCATATATGCTCACGGGCAAGATTCGCCTTTTCAAGCCTCTGCTTCTTCCTGCTACCCTCGCTGTGACCGAGTTCCCGTTCGACGGTCTGCTTCTGCCAGGAACTGCAGGAACTTGCAGCCAGGCGGCGGATCCGGTCCCATTCGAAATCGCCCGCACAGGCAAGGACGATATTATTCGGCGCATAGCGTCTCGCGAAATAGCCCCGCATCTGCTCGGCGGTTAAATTGTCGATACTTTCTTCACTGCCGAGCACACTGTAGCCGCAGGGATGCCCATCGAAATGCAGAGTTCTGCACCGATCCATCACATCGAAGCTCGGCAGGTCCTTATACATTGCAATTTCTTCTTTGATGACATTCTTCTCAAGATTGAAATCTTTGTCCCTAAGAGCCGGCCTCATCAACTGCGTCCACAGTTCCGTCACCTCGGCCAGATATTCCGGAAGGACCGCCGCATAATAAACCGTATTTTCCTCGCTTGTAAAGGCGTTGAATTGCGCACCTGTCCTGTCGAACGCCTCGTTAACTTCAAGCGCGCTGAGCTTATCCGTGCCTTTGAACAGCATGTGTTCCAGGAAATGTGAGACGCCGTTTATATTCCCGGTCTCATCACGTGAGCCGGTCCTGACAAAAAAACCGACCGCCGCCGATTTTGCCGATTTGTTAAGCTCGCCAATAATGACTAAGCCGTTTTCTAATTTCTCGCTCTTAAATTCCATGCATCTTCCTACTGTACTTTTACTTGCTTCGGGCCTATTGTCACAACCGTAAAGTCTCTGAACGGACTGTTCCGCAAAAACGCCAGGATCGAATCAACCGTAGTCTGCTCGATTTTATCTTTAATTTCGTCCAGGCTGCGAACTCTGCCTAATATATAGTAATCGCTTGCTATGGCGCCGGCCCTGCTGCTCGATGATTCGCTCTGCAAAATCAGCGCGCTTTTCAGTCCCACTTTTGCCCTGGCGATTTCTTCTTCACTGATTCCTTCGCCGAGCCGGCTGAATTCACCGACAATGCAATCGAGCGTTTCCTGGGCCTTATCCGGCGTCGTGCCCGCGTAGCACATGACTCCGGCCGCTTCCTTCAGACCGTGATATCTTGCTCCTATTGCGTAACACAGACCACGCTTTTCTCTGACCTCTGTGAATAATCTGGCGCTCATCCCGCCGGAAAGAACCGATACCGCGACTCTCGCATCGTAGTAATCCTCGTCGGTCGGCTTGACTGTTTTGGTCATCAGGCCGATGTGCACCTGTGCACCTTCATTATCGATATGTGTATATTTTCCCTTCCTCGCACCCAAATCTGCGGATTCAGTGTTCTTTTGCTGTTCGGATTCGAACAGTCTTTCTATCTGTTGACAAACGGCGTCGAAATTGTATTTGCCGGCGACGGAAAAAATTGTCTGCGAAAGATCGAATTTCTCTTTGATTATCTGTCCTGATTTCTGAGCCGTTAAAGCTTTCAATTCCGCGATATCTCCGACCGTGCTGCGTCCCAAAGGATCCGGATAGAATTGTTCTCGAAGCTTGAGCATCACCTTGTGGCGCGGGTCGTCGTCCAAAGAGAGCACTTCCTCAATCGCCAGTTGCCTTGCTAATTCAAATTGTTCGTCCTTCAGGCTGGGTTTGAGTATAATATCCGCATATAAACCTAATGCCTGTTCGAGGTTTCCGGCCTCCAAAGCCGCGCCGATGGCGATATGAGAGCTGCCGACCGACCGGCCGCGAACCAGCCCCAGCCCATCTATTGCATCGCTTAGCTGCCTGCTGTTTTTATCGCCGGCCCCTCTGAAAATCCAGTCGGCAATCACATTTGAAGCCCCGCAGCAACCCTTGGGAAGCCGTGCCGCACCGCTCGGCAGCATAAAACCGAAAGCCACCGACTCGACCGCTTCCATCGGCTCGCCGAGAAGGACCATCCCGTTCTTTAATATGTGTCTATCAAACTTTTCTGCCATTTATAAGCTCCATGGAGATTCCAAAAAGTAGGAAGGATTCTACCAGCAAACAGATTCGCTTTCAACCGCAAAATCCCACAGGCTTATTTCAATCGACTAATGAGGTGTAATCAACGCCGAATACAATAGTTACTTGCTTACAATCAGTGTATATGCCCCCTTGTTATGGGTGTCGCCGTAGCGGAAATTCGAACGTAGAAATATATCGATGTGAATGACCTGAACCGAAGAAGCATAGCGCTTGAAAATTTCCCTGGTCTCAACCATACTCAGGTTGTTCCAGTGATAGCTGCCAGCTTTCCTGACGATATGCCGCTCGCCATCGTACATATTGAAGAATCCGGCACAAATACCCCGCCGTGTAACGCGGCATATCTCTGCTATTGCAGCTTCCATCGCCTCGATTGACAGATGCTCGAATAAATCGTGTACGAAACAATAATCGAACGCTCCGTCTCCGTCTTCAATCTCAAACACATTGCCCACCTTGAAGCACGCATCCGGGTACATCTGTTTCGCATTTCGGATGTTCTTCTCGCACAGATCGAATCCTGTGTAATTAATCAGCCGTGCGATGCCGGAGGCCTCGATGAACCGGTAGTCGTTGGCCGAACCGCACGCCGGCTCCAGCACGGATATACGCTGAGATTGTTCACCGGCCAAAACCTCACGCCAAATCACTTGAAAGGTTGACATCAGATATTCAGGAATCGGCACATCAGTCGTCTCAACCGGCGCCCAGCTAAGCAAATCGCACATATAGTTTGGCAAAAATAGCGAGGCAAAGGTCTCCCGTATATACGGCGGAATTTCCAGCCCCTCGGCCTCATTTTCCCCGGCCAGCAAAGCTCCAAGCACAGCATGTAACTGATTGGCCCTGACTAATTTCTTTTGGAGGTCAAGCAGCCAGTTCATCACAAGACCGAACCGCAGCTCCTGTTCCATGAGAACATCGAATCGCTCGCCAAATAGCTGACGGATGAGAAAGTGCCGCGTCAGGATACTTTGCACATTCATGCGTGGATCTTCCACATCCTGAACAAGATAATTCCGCAGCGTATCCTGATCATACCGCATCCAAGATTTTTTAAGGCTTTCCGTTTCCAGTTTGAAGCGATCTTCCAGCATGCCCGAACTGTCCTACAAGTCTCGAAAGTAACAATCACCAATAATATGACGGCTTGAATGACAATTTTGGCCTAACCAAAATCGGTTTTTTCCGCTATATCTAATAAAGCGGGCCTTAAAGGCGATTCTGCTTTCGATGTCCATACAAAAAGCCGAGCCAAATTGGCCCGGCCTTAGAATGTTTATGTGAAGTTAGTGCCGATGGGAATCACTCATCCACCTTTAGTCCGGCGATATAACTTCGATCCGGATGAGGACAAAAATCACATTTTCCGAGTCGGGAGCATCTTCTTCATTCGAATTATCCTCAGTTTCTGCCGTCCTGACCAGCCGTAACAAAACAGCCTCGTCAGCATTTATTTCAAGGCTCGGCATTTCGAAGCCGCTCTGCCCGCGGAGGAAAGAGAAGCTCAACTCAATAAGTCCGTCATCATCCAGAACTGTGGCTGCCAGCGCAATTGCAACAGCATCCTGGTCATCAGCGCCAAAGCTCCCAACAGTCCCCTCGTGACCCTCTTTCAGTATTAACCTGGGCCCTGACCTGAGCTTGAGATCATCGCCGGCGCGTGCAAAGTCAGCGAAATGCTCGGTTTTGTCAGGATCGAGTCTGGCGTACGACACATCCGGGTCGCCTGCGGCTGGTTCCAATTCGATACCTTCTGTCTCCAGAAAATCCAGCAAATCATCCCCTCCAACTGCGGAGAATTCTTGTACGCGCGCTGAGATAATCGTGTATTGAATATCAGGATTCGGCCTGGCAGGCTCGGCAGGCGGAAGGTTAGACTGATATATATATTTTTCCGGCTTGCGTTCTCTCAAGTTCGAGACGAATTCTCGTAGATCCGCCAGAGTGGTTCTCACCACTCTTGTCGTGCGGGCAAAGGCCGCCCGCGAACCACCAAGCTGGTATACGCCAACAAATACTGCAATAACAAATACTGCCGCGGTAAGTTTTGTAATTCTGTTTCTCATAATTATTCTCCATATCCTCGACCGGGAAGCGGCCGAATAGTCCTTTTCTGATTTTTCCAACGCATTCAGGACATCATCGAGAACTTCCTTGTCCCTCTCTGCGTTAGTTTTTATAGGTACATTCTTGATTAACTTTTTCATATTTTCTGCCGGTCTCATTTTTCCACCTCGCCATTTAACAATGACCGTAGTTTATCAAGTCCATAGCGGTACCGGCTCTGGACAGTGTTGATTGAAACGTTTTGAGATTTTGCTATGGCTCTGAACTTCATACCACCCTGCAAGTGCATAATAATGATCTCTCGCTGAGGATAAGGAAGCTGTGACATAGCATTATTCAACCGGTAAAGTTCCTCGCTGCGAATAATCCATCTCTCCGGCACATCCGAATCCAGCATCAAATGTTCTGTCTCATCGGTGCTGATTGCCTGTTGTCGCCTTCCGGATCGGTTCACGTTCCGTACGCGATTAACAACACTCGTTGCCAGATAGCCTTTGAGATTGCCGCCGAGCTTCAATTTGTCCGAACATTGCGCGAATGTGACAAAAACATCATGCACAATATCCTCAGCGAGACTTGTATCATTCGAAAGTCCGGACGCTATTCTTAGCAGATCAGTCTTGTACTTTTCATAGATACGTGCCAGAGCAGCTTTGTTACCACACTTGAATCTCCAGATAAGCAGCTTATCCTCTATCATTGACGTCTCACATGTTCAACTAAAGAATGATCATTCATCACTTATAATACAACCGGCTTTCTGGTTTTAGTCTAAAAAAAATCATCTCCTGCAATTTTTAAGACTTTTGACATAAAAAAAGGCCGAGCAGAAAAGCTCGGCCTTGTATTTGCTCTTATTGTGCAACCTTTCTTACTTTTTCTGTTCGTATTCCTCATTTGTGAGTATTGTCACTTCAATCTTATATTCCTTCTGGTCTGGAATCAACTCTATGGGAACTTCTGTCCACTTGTATTTTTTATACTTCTTTTTAATCTTCTCGACCTGCTCTTCGCTTAGAGTTTCATTCCAGACACCACCGCTACCCCACATAACAAGTCGTAAGTCCTCTACCTTAGGCACCTCCGTAAACTTGCAATAGCCATTCTTGTCTGTTCTCTGTTTGAGTTTTTTGTCTGCCTCCCACTGCGAAGAAATAGTGCCCGGCGCTCCTCGCACTTCTACCGGGAAATACGGCAACGGCTCACCAGCTGTGTTCTTAAGTTCGACCTCTATTGTAGATTCTGGCCTTTCCGCCACCATTTCCACCTCGTATTCTGTGTTTCCCTCTTCATACTCAATATCCACAACGACATCCGGATAATATCTATATGACAGATATCTTTTTCTTTCATGAGGTGGCCAGTGATTGTGAGATAAATCTGCCTTGATCTGCAAATCCTGTGATATGGGACAACCAAATAACCTGAAACCTCCCTTCTCATCCGTCTTAGTTTTGCACTTCGTGTAATCCTTACCATTTACCAACGCGTATATCTCGCGTTGTGCCAGCGGAGCACCGTAATTGTCCATCACCACTCCCTTTACCGTTAAACCTGCAGGATATAACAGAAAATCAACTTCTTTATAATTCATTGGCCCCTCGCTGCGGAACCTTATGCTACTATAAACATATCCTTGTGCACCCGTGCCCACAATAAATACAGTTTTATCCCAGAACCTTGGCAGGTTATCAAACTCATATCGTCCTTCTCCATCGGTTTGGGTAGTAACCGCCCCGTATTTTCCCGGCCCACCCAAATTGCCAATTTCTAAACCATGATCACCTTCATTGCCGAATTTGTCTACCGGGTGGCATGTGACCGAAATAGCAGCATCAGATATTGCGTTGCCATCAATATCCGTAACCTGCCCCACTATCTTACCTGCTGGCTGCGTCTCTAAGACTATTCCAGTTGCCCCTGCGAATCGAACCGACCCTCTTCCTTCCAGAATTTTATGGTGTCCAGGATTGCCCGGAACCTTTATGCCCGATTCTCTTTTCTCATTCGGCCCACGAATGATAGTCCACGCCACCCGGCTCGGGTCGTCTTCTTGGAAAGCGCGCAGAAATATGGGAAACCATAGCGGCTCGACATTATCCGGCGGCAGCTTGAACGAAAACTCACCCCACCGGTCTGTCTTGCAGCTCGCGGCAAATTTAGCCCCGCCGTCTACTGCATAAACAGTCGCTCCGGGTACCACTTGACCTCGCTTGTTAATAAGCTTGCCTGACAGCACCTCCCGCTGCTTACGCGGCAATTCGTCATAACCTGGCGGAATACTTGTGGAGAAAGTCTCCATTGATATCGGCTCGTAATTGTACGTATACTCCAAAGAAATCGGCTCGTCGGCTTTTGGCTCTTCGGCGGTAGTGGCAACTATGCGCAGTGGAAGCATGGTGTTAGCCTCAATCCAGGCCTTGCCTTTATAATCTTTCTTCTCAATTTCGTAGACAATAGCTATCTCATCGCTCTGCTCAGCTATTTTGGTTATTTCCGTGCCTCTCGGCTTTTTCTCACGAAAAAATCCTAATGTCCCAAACATATAATGCTTTTCAAGAGGCCTGTAGGGCAGCCAAGAGTCAGATAGTTGAGCTGTCTTTTTGGCCTTGTTGATAACCAACCTGTCAATTCCATTATCAATAATCACTCGGTCAGTATATTCTTCTTTTAAGTAACGCGGCTTTTTAATCCACCATTGATATTCTCTAACATCCGCGTTTCCGTGCGTAACAGTCTCCGTGATGTGTATGTTCTGAACATCATTCACTGCCCGGGTTATTTGAGCCCATGCCGTAGTGCAACTAAAAGTGCCAATTCCAACCAATATACCTACAATAATGACCGCTGCCGCGGTAAGTCTTACGATTGGGCTTTTCATAATTCTTCTCCAAATTATCAAACGTAAATCTTTTTCTTGCCGAGTTTGCTTTGCCATCGCAGCAAGGAGGTCCTGTTCGAGTTTGTCCCGGTGGTCAGAGTCAGGTGTATCGTCAAACTTTATTTTACTAACGAAATCTTCAAATTGTCTTTCATTATCGTTCATTTTAGTTCACCCTGATTTATCTCATCCGTGAAATCTGTAAAATCCGCGGCTAATTTTTTTCGCAGATTTGCAAGTGCCCGTGCTAATTGGCTGCGAACCGTGCCGGGACCGGAACCAAGCACCTCGGCTATTTCGGTCAATTTCAGATTCTCAAAAAAACGCAATGTGATGATAGTTTGGTACCGCGGCCTCAAAGTAAATACCGCCTCTCTTAAAAGAGCCAGTTTCTCAGCCGATTCTCCACAGTCAGCGGCCTGACTATTAGTCTGCTCGCGAGCGAGTTTCAACAGGCGATTTCGGCGAGCAGCCTTTCTCAAATAGTTATTAACGGCATTGGTTGCGATTCTATAAAGCCAGTTGCTGAACTGCCTTTCAGTGCCTTTGAAACTGTGAATATTTTCAACAACTTTGAGAAAAACTTTCGAAGTAACATCTTCCGCCGCCTGCCTTTCAAAAAGCCGATGAACGCAATAGCGAAATACAGCATCATAATGACTGCGATATAGCTGTACAAAGGCTGCGCGGTCGCTGCAGGCCCGGGCTATTAACTGCTTCTCGTCAGCCGCTTTAATGTCTTTATCCACGCTGATTACTCTCCGGAGTTTACATGTCCCAACTATCATCACTATTATAAATGCGCAACGGATAAAAACGTGGCAAAAAATATCAAAAAGTAAACAACCACGGGTTAAAACCCGTGGCATTACTGCTTCGGGCTACGCCCGTCCGACTTCGTCGGATAACTTCATCTACGGGTTGAAACCCGTAGAATTGCGGCAGAATATTAAACACAGATTATACAGACGTCATCCCGAGCGCAGCCGAGGGATCTGTTAAAACTAAATCCACAGTTGAAAAACTAGCCGCTATATGCTATACGCTAAACACTATGAAAAAGTTATACGGCTTAATATTTGACGTTGACGGCGTGATAGCCGATACCGAGGCAGTCAACGCAAGAGCTTCTATAAAAGTTTTCGCCGACCTGTTCGGCGTCGAGGGCGTTGTGCGTGAGGATTTTGAGGCGGGCCTCGGCAGAGGGGCGGAAGAATACGTCAAAGCCGCCGCCAGAGTCTACGGCCTCGAACTGACCGACGAGCAAGTCGAGCAGGCAACGCAACTCCGGCAGGAATATTTCCTCAAGACCCTCAGTGAAGAGCCGCTGCCCCCCTTCCTAGGCGTTTTAGAACTGATGGATGAAACAATGCAAAGAGAAGATTTTCGCATCGCGATTGCGACATCCGGCACGCTTGAAAAATCCCGTGCCGTCCTGAACACCGTCGGAGTTCCATACCAGAAGATGGTCTATATAAACGGTAATGACGTTAAGCACAAAAAGCCCGATCCAGAGCTTTTCCTGACAGCCGCCGAACGAATGGTAATCGAGCCGGCAAATTGCGCTGTCATCGAGGACGCCCCCAACGGCGTGCAGGCCGCAAAAGCCGCCGGAGCCAAATGTATCGCAGTAACAAATTCCACCACCGCCGCCAATCTCGCCAAAGCCGACCTTGTCTGCGATTCGCTGGAACAAATCAGCATCGAGACAATTCAAAGTCTCATTAACTAACTTACCAGAGCGAGTGTGCCGCGTTGCTTAGAGCTTGTCATATTCATTTTATTGCAGATCCTATTGACTTTCTGCTGATGTCATGCTATGATTTCTTCTGTAGTGAAAGAGAATCGGATGCTGAGATTGCTCAAAAACATACGATCATAGAGAACTTGGAGTAGTGATACTATGAGTAAGATGCTCCATCAGATACTCCGCCTCATTCAACAAGGCAAAGTCAAGATATCAGACCACGGCTACGATGAGATCGGTGCAGACAGCCTCTACGTAAGAGACGTGCTTGGGTCCATCACTGATGCTGTCTTAGTTGAGGATTATCCCGACTACCCAAAAGGGCCCTGCGTTCTTGTCCTTCAGAAAGATCGAACAGGAAAACCGATACATGTCGTCTGGGGTATCCCGAAAGGCAAGTCGTCTCCGGCAGTTCTCGTCACCGCATGCAGGCCGGACCCACAACGGTGGGAGCCGGATTTCCTAAGGAGAAAAAAATGAGTACTAGACACTACACAAAGATTGTCCATGAGGGGGACTATGTGGCGCAGGTTGATGTCGAATTGATCTACAACGACGAAGGATGGTCTCCCTATCTTTCTTTGGAGGATGCTTATAAACTCGACGATGTTCGAGAGGCCTTAAAACGGGGCGACCTAAAAGCAGCTTCAAAACTGGGGCGGATCTACAAACTAACCCGCGTCGCTGGCTGACAAAGAGCGGTCAAGCAAGGGTATGAGGTATGGATAAACTTCAGCTATAACACATCTGCTCTTATTGACTTACCTGTTGTGCAGTCTTATGATTTTTTATTGTAGTGAATGAGAAAAAGATTTATATGCTGTCTTATGCGGGAAATTAAAGAATCATACGGACGGATCGGTGATAACGAAGGCCGGTTCGACATTGAGTTCTGGCAAGGACAGGGAGATCAAGCCATTTTCAACGCCGCACTCGACATGATATTGGATTATTTAATTATCAGGCACGGACATGCTGACAAGCCCAGACTTCAAAGAACTGTTGAGTCTTTTGAAAAAGCGGATTTGATAAAAGCTAAAGAAACAAGCGGCAGGCCTCAAGATTTGATAGATGCCAAAGAGCTTAAAAAAGCGGACAATTAAATCCGATCCGCCGCAGCGTGGCTAACCTGGTATGTGATTCGCTGGAATAAATCAATCTTGAGACGATTACAAATGTGATTCAGCATGACTCCTAAGGAAATAGACGGTTTTTACTACGGAAGGATTGAGATTGCCACAGTCGCTCACCCCTAAGGGGCAAGCTCCTTCGCAATGACATTCGTGGGCTATTATCTTTTATATGCATCCTGGGAATCATCTCAGGTGCTCGTAATGTCATTACTGGCCGGGTTGTCATGGTTCTATTTTGAGATAGATGTCACCATCGGGATAGGTGAGTTTATGCCGTTCTGACGAAGTGCCGGTTGCCACGCTTTTTCGGATTTCACTGAAAGTAACTTCCACAGGCCTGTTGCCCATGGGATTGTAAACGACCGAACCGTTCTCGAACTCGCGGACAACCGTGCCGTCGTCTCTGGCAGCAGCTTCGCCGACGGGCTTGCCGAGGCTCTTGTTCCAGAACGGATACCAGTTGTGGCGATGATCGCCGCTCGGCAGCGGATTCGGATCGCTGAACAGGCAGTAGCCGTCGGAATGCGTTAGAGCAAGAGTTGTGGTCGCTCGCATCAGGTTCAGGTCATTACGCGAATTGTGATACCATGTCTCGATGCAGTTGACGTGCGGCGGGCGAAGGTTTTTCTCCGCCCATCGGAGCGTGGCCGTGATTCTCTGCCAGTCGGCGGCAGATTTGCTTCTGGTGCATTCCATGAAGTAGCCGTTGATGTACGACGCCGACTTTGGTGCCGTGCAGTCGTTAGTATTCGCAATGATTAAATATTTATCTCCGATTGCGTTCCTGACTTCCTTTACCAAAGCAAGACGATCATCGTCATCTCGCCACCAGTCGAGCATAACACCGTCCACAACGCCCGACTGTACAGCCGCCCTGGCACGTTGTGCGACATGCTCTCGGAACTTCGGATTGGCAAAATCCAGACAGATGAATCCACCCTCACCCCAACCTTTGACCAGGTTGCCCTGCTTGTCGCGTTTCCACCAGCGGTGCCCGTCGGGCAGAAAGCCCGGATGAGCATCCCGGTACCGGATTTCGGCTACCAGGATGATGTTCGGATTCAGTTTGAGCAGCTTCCGGCGGATTTTCCTGCCGGCTTTGATGCTTTCGGATGTGAATGCTTCGGCAAGCCCCCTCGGTTTCTTATCCCAGACAAGGCCGAACCCTCCCGGCCCGTGCCAGACCAGATCGTGCATGGCCATCACGGCCAACCGGTCTTTGTTCGGCAGATTGTCCGCCGGACTCCAGGCCTGGAAGACCGAAGGAAAGTCTCTCGCCGCGATGCGTCCGGCAATCGATAACCCGGCAGTTTCTGCTGAACCGCCGAAAGCAGCCGTAAAGGCCGAGACTAACACTAAGAGCGCTGATAGTAAGATATAATTCTTTTTCATATCTGTCACCGCCGATCTTGTGGGGCCAGGTCGATTACCCATGCCGTGGGCAATTTCCGCCCGATGATTGCCGTTGCAAGGTTGACCCAGCGCCGGCAGCCATCCAGGATAACACTGTCACTGCTGGCAACGATGAGATCGGTTTTTATCAGCTCGGCGTCCGGGCTCAATACTAATTCAACCTCCCAGTTCCAGTTGTTCTGATCGGCTAATTCGCCAATGAGCTTTTTGAGCCGGCCGCTGTTGGAGACCGGGCTGTCCAGCAGCCATAGGGCCTGGCCTATACCGATTTCGTTCAGGAATTCGCCGATCATCTGCACCGCCGGGATTGTCTCGGTAACCTTGCGATAGGTCCCGTGTATGCTTGCCAAATCTCTAAAGCATCCGTCTCTTCCGGCAAAAATAACGCCGCCGCTCATCGCCGCCTCGACGGTTATCAGTACATTGTAACCATCTACGGCGACAGACTGGCCTGCAATATTCTTTGCTTCGATACGATGCTCGCTTCGAGAGACACGCTGCCCGTCCGAGCAGGCACTGCGCATGACGGCCAGCCTTTGCCTTTCGGTAAGCGAGAATTTGTCGCCAACCAGCTTCAGGGAGCTTTTCTCGGCATAGCCTTTCGTCAGCAGCAGCGAAAAATCAGCAAGGGCCGAACGCAAATCCGGAATTGCAGCCGGAGCAAATAACTTCTCATCCGCAGGATGCGGTCCTCTGTGACTGCGTTTGTCAGGCATTAACAAAGTCCTCGATTCTGTTAAATTCTTTCGCCTTTTTTGCGGGCCTCATTAATCTGCTTTCTGCTGCGATGCTGATATTCCCGAAGCGTTTCAATATTGTATTTCCTCAGCAGCTCACGCACACTGACGCCCGGCTTGACCGCCTTAAACAGCCACCACGGCGCCAAATCCTCGTCACTCAGATTCCGCTCAACTTTTATCTCGCCTTTGTGCTCGGCGAGCATTTTCTCGACCTTTTTGCGGTTGAAGTCATGATGGGCAAACGCCCTGTCCAAATCCAGCGTAGCGATGAACTGTCTCTGGCGGGGCTTTTCAATCTTCTCAAAAGTCTTTCCCGTAATGTCGATTATATTACCGGCTCCCACCGGCACGATATAGTAATGATAAAGTATCGCAAAAGCGTTCAGCGGTGAACCTCCGCCGTATGCACTCGGCCAGAAAACCATATCCACATCCAAATCATCACATTGATGCCACAATTCCGGGTAGTTCAGGTCAAAGCACGTCAGGATGCTTATCCTGCCGAAATCGGTATCGAAAGCCTTTACCCCCTCGGTGCTCAGGTGTAAACCTTCGCCCCAGAACACAAAAATCTTCCGATAGTAACCGGCAATTTCGCCCTTGCGGTCAATCAGAACAGCCGTGTTGTACTGCTTGTCTCCGGCCTGCTCTCGTATCGGGCAGATAACGTACATATTATACTGTCGGGCAAGCTTTGCCACGGCATCGGTGGTCGGCCCCGGAACAGGCTCAGCCTTTGTGCCGGCGAATTCTTCCGGCAAACAGGCGATATCCACGCCGTTCTTTCCCGCCGTATGCAGATGCTCTATCGCCATTTTCAGTTTAACATCACGCTCTCCCCCGAAACCAATACAGATTGCCGCTACTTTGACCTGCCTGCCGGGCAATTTTTCCCGTTCCAACTGGGGGATAATCTCTGTGTTTTTAACTTCCTGCGCAAATACATAGCCGGTTAGCACCACAATAATCAAGCAAACGGAAAATCCCTTGAACGTCCTGACGATTCTTCTTTTCATGCTTCAAAGCCCTCATTTCTAAAATTCATAATGCCTTGTCCATTAATCCAGTGTATTAGTATCGACAGCCATGTCAAAAACAAATTGACATAACCATTAACTGCATTTATCATACTGTGAAACTCATACAATCAAAAAGAAGGAGACTTTAGTCTGTAATCCGTAACCAATTGTAAATGGCCAGTCATAATTTAGCACATATAAAGATAGATGAGATGGACATCATCGGCTATTCGGTCGCGGGCGAAGAGACCGTGGTCGCAGTGCCGCAATTGGATGTCTGCTTCGATGTGGGCAAAGCGCCCGACCAGATTATCCCCATCAACAACGTTCTGCTCACGCACGGGCACATGGACCACGCCGCCGGGCTTGCATATTACCTGTCCCAGCGGAATTTCTGCGGCATATCCGCGGGAACGATCCTGGCCCCTGATAATTTACTGCCGCCAATGAAACAGATTATAGACGCATGGTCGAAGCTTGACGGCAACAAAATCCCGGCCAAACTCGTCGGCGTCAAACCAGGGGATGAATACAAGATCAAGCCCAATTTGGTTGCAAGGGTATTCCCTACAAAGCACAGCAAAGGCTCCGTTGGCTTCACTGTTATCGAGAAGCGAAAAAAACTCAAATCCGAGTACAAAGGTCTGACTGGCCCGCAAATCGTCGAGCTAAAGAAGCAGGGTATCGAAATCGACTACCCGCTGGAGTTCCCCATCGTCACCTACCTCGGCGATACGCAGTACGTTGATTTTTCGCAATTGAAATACATCGCCGAGAGCAATATTTTAATTGCCGAGTGCACTTTCTACGAGGACGAGCATACAACCAGGGCCAAAGCCGGCAAACACATGCATGTCGACGAACTTGCAACACTGCTGAAAAACCTGAACAACGAGCACATCATCATCACCCACACAACCCAGCGCACCCCCATGCACGAAATTCGCAAGATACTGAGAAACGCCCTGCCGAAGAAAATATACGACAAGATCATAATACTAATGGCCAAAAGACCCAACCCGCGATAATATTCGACATCCCTGCCAATCGTTAAATTTCTGTTTCAAATCAGTTGACTGTTTCATCGGGACAGTTTATTCTTCAGTAGTTGTGAGATAATTTTTGTCGATCTGCTGCGAAGAAAATTGGAAGATAATTCTATGAAAGAGGGCACGGAAATGAATCGAAGGCAATTTATGGGCACCTCGCTGGCTGCCACGGCAGGATTGGTGGCAAATCTAAACGGCCTTTCTCAGGGCAGTCAAAAAAAGTCGAATATGAAGGTTGGTTTATACAGCATCACATTTCTCGGCGTTTGGTATCGCGGAGAAGCTCTTACTTTGGAGCAGATGATTAAACGGGCCAAAAAATATGGTTACGAGGGGATTGAGATAGATGGAAAACGTCCTCATGGCAATCCACTCGACTGGCCGACAAAACGCTGCAAAGAGCTTCGCTCTGTCTCTAACGGCGAAGGTATTGAAATTTACGGAGTTGCGGCCAATAACGATTTCAGCAGCCCGATTCCAGAATACCGGGAGTGCCAGATCGCTTATGTTAAAGAGCTGATTCGAATGACATCGGATATTGGCGCAAGGACATTGCGAATGTTCTTAGCCTGGCCGGGCGTGACGAAACATCCACAATTGGCAGAATATGCAATAGCAAAGGATATCTGGAAATATACCCATGAGAATTTTACCGCCGAGCAGATATGGGCATGGTGCCACGAGGGCATGGCGGAATGCGCGCGATATGCGGAAGATACCGGCGTCATTTTGGCTCTGCAGAACCATGCTCCCGTTATTCGAGATTATCAGGATGTGCTGAAAATGGTCAAAGAAGTAAGCTCCCCCAGCCTGAAAGTCTCGCTGGATGTTCCGATTATGGCGGACAAGAGTCCTGAGAATATCCAAAGGGCCGCGAAAACCGTGGGTGATTTGCAGGTGTTGTCCCATTTTGGCGGCGAATATGAAAGGGATAAAGACGGCAAAGTTAAAGGCGCGAGCTTCTACAGGCCATTCATTAGTGCAATGCACGAGATTGGATATTCCGGCTATCTCAGTTATGAACTGTGCCATTCGCTACCGATTGTGAACGGCCAGACAGTAGGCATCGAATACGCAGACAAAAATGCGCAATTAGCCGCCGAATTTATGAGAGGACTCATCACTGAAGTTACAAAGGGATAATAATTGGGACAGGGAAATGCTATTTTGTTTATGGGCAGAGGGCATAGGTCATCAATGAAACATTTGGGACATTACATGAGCTTATAAAGTACAAAATGTTCTTATAAGGAAAACATACAATCCATCATTATCTATAAACAGGGGTCAAAGTATATGCTGATTGTTTATTACATTCTGGAGTTTGCAGTAGTATATGTTGCAATAGCTGGCACCTGGGAAATCGCTCAATCTACCGTCGCAAAAGGCATGTTTTCAGATGTACAGCAGAAAATCAAATCCGAGGAAGACTACAATCCGTTAAGTGTAATTAATCCTCTGAATGTCGGAAGAATGTTGTCTTGGTTGTTTTGTTTGAAGTCAAGAGAATTTGGTGTTTCCGATATGGTCATTTTGAAAAAGAGATTTGATTGGGGACTAAGGTACCTTATATCTTCCATAGTTCTAATGTATGCGTTCGAAAAGGCAAAATTCCTATTCCTTTAGCCAAGAATGAATTAAAGGCTTGTCGGCAAACAAAAGTAGGGTAGGGCTTACCCCACTGAGTTTAAACGCTTACTCCAGTTCGCAGGCTTAAGCCCACCATATGAAACTATGTGTTAGGTTAAGCATATCTCAAGAACGACTTGATCATGAACGTGACTATCATCGGGATCGACTGTGCAACAAAGCCCAAGAAAGTGGGTTTAGCTCTCGGTTCGTGGCACGATCATAAAGCCGATATTCTTGCTACTACCACAGGCAGCCACGACAAGCCGATAGCTGAGACTATTGCAAGTTGGATTCGTATAGACCAACCTACACTTATCTCTATGGATGCCCCATTGGGCTGGCCAGCTAGACTGGGATGCACACTGGCTTCACATGTGTCTGGAGAATTCATTGCCACAACTCCTGATAAGCTCTTCCGAAGAGCTACTGACTGTATGGTAAAGAAGAAGCTTGGACGCCAGCCGTTGGATGTTGGTGCAGACCGCATCGCACGTACTGCCCACGCAGCACTTCAGATTATAGGAGGACTTGGGCAATTAACTGGACAGTCGATACCCTTGGCGTGGGACCAGGCAATAGAGGGTATCTCAGTCATTGAGGTTTATCCAGCCGCAACACTCCTGGCACATGAGATACAAGCATCGGGATATAAGAAGAGAGATCAGGTAGCCTGTCGAGATAATATAGTTGAAGACCTGCGGAGCTGCCTGACATTGCCGAGCGATATTTCGCTGATGCGCTCAAATGCAGATGTGTTGGATGCGGTTGTTTGCGTCTTGGCGGCAGTTGACTTTCTGTTAGGCAGAGTAGTTGAACCGGAAGATCGAGAGCTCGCAATGAAGGAGGGTTGGATTTGGTTTCGTCCGAAATGAAATGTCCCTTTGGCAGGGCTGAAGCATAACCTCTTGCTGTTGCCGGTGTGAGCGTCGAGTATCCCCCTGTTTGCAGTCTTGCCATGTGATAATCCTTCGAGCGCAAGGTACGTCTCAAACGCAAATGCGACTCAGATCGAGACCACCAAATCCCACAATGTATCTTGAACGAGTCTATTCAAAGTCCGTTATATGAAATGATCACATCGCGGGGCGAGAATCCGTCAGGCAGAGGTCCACAAGCTCATCAATCACGGCGGTTCCGGCGCACATTACTTTGTCGGCTCCGCCCCAGTATAATTTCAATGTGCCGTCGTCTTCGGGGATGGCACCGCACGTGAACACTACGTTGGGGACGTAACCGGTGACTTCCCACGGGTCTTCCGGCTGCAATATCCAGCGGTCACCTACACCGAGGATTTGTGCTGGATCGTCGAGCTTGTGTAAAGCGGCGCCGAGCCGATAGACATGACCTGCCATCGTCGGAAAAACGCCGTGATAGATGCTCAGCCAGCCTTTTTCGGTGCGAATCGGCGGAGCGCCGGGGCCGATTTTCGTCTCGTCCCAATGATACGGCACAGGTTTCATTACCAGTTTCGAATCGCCCCAGTGACGCAGGTCCGGCGAGTAGCTTATCCAGATCGACCATGGGCTGATGTCCGAATGGGGCCTGTCGAGCTTAACATACCGGCCGTCAATCTTTTCCGGAAAGAGAACAGTATTTCGATAATCTGCCTGCGTAATCAGGGATACTCTTTCGACCGATTCGAAATCATGGGTCTTAGCCAGGCCGATACGGACGCCGTGCTGCGAATACGCGCTGTACGTGATGTAGTACGCACCTTCGAGGTGAGTGGTCCGGGCATCCTCAATCCCAAAGGCCTCATATTCGATAAAGACAGGTTCTCTGCTCGGCGTCATGAAAGGCTTAGGCCGAGCCTTGAAATTAAATCCGTCTTCGCTTTCGGCCAGACCGATGATAGACCTGCCTGTATCGAGATGCGAGCGAAACAGCATGATATACCGGCCGTCGAACTTTGTAACGCCCGCATTGTGAACCGTCTGAACGGGATAAGGGATATCGTCTTTTGTCAGAATAGGATTGCCCTGGTAACGAGTGACTAACGGTTTATTCATCGTTTACATCCCTGTAACTCAATCACAATTTGATTGTTTGTCATTCCTGCGGAAGCAGGAATCCAAAGTCGAAACAATGGATTCCGCATCAAGTGCGAAATGACAGCTTTTTTTCTTCCCGGCGGAAGATTTCCGCGTAGACTTTTTCGTAGCCTTCTACCATCTTGTCGATAGTGAAGTTCTCCTCGACTCGCTGCCGGCATTTTTTGCGGTCGATGCGGTCGATTTTGCCGACAGCTTCGACTGCCTCATCGATGCTGTTGACCAGATACCCGGTTTGTTTGTCGGCGATGACTTCCCGACAAGAGCCTAAATCCATCGCGATAACCGGCACGCCGGCGGCCATCGATTCGGCCATAACCAGTCCAAACCGTTCGGGAATCAAATTCAAATGGAGAACTGCATACGCTTCCTTAAGCAGCGCATCTCGCTGCACCGGATCGACGGGTCCTATGAACTTAATCGACGAATTATTTATGTGCGGCTTTACGAGATTGTCGAAGTAATCCTGGTCCTGAATAATGCCGGCTATGATTAAATCCATGCCGGACTTTTTCGCAACCTCAATCGCCAGATGCGTCCCCTTGTCGTTGTGTATCCGCCCGTAGTGGACGAGCTTGTCGCCTGGCGCTGCTCTAAAGGTCAGGTTCGACAGGTCGATACCGTTGTAAACGGTCGCCAGATAAGGCAGCCCGGAATCCCTGTCGGAATCGCTGATGGAGACATAATAAGTGTCTTTATGATCGTGGTAGACCCGAAGTATGTCCGGATCGGAAAAACCGTGGATTGTTGTCAGCATGGGCGTCTTTATCAGCGGCAGGTAAGTCAATGGCAGGTAATCGAAATTGCTGTGAATAAGGTCGAACTCGCCGGCCCGCTGCATGACTTTGGAGATATGCAGGCACGTCGAGACCAGCGGGATTTGTGACTTGTCTTCTTCATAGCCTTTTTCTATCCAACCTTCAAGTTTCGCGCTGGTAATGGATTCTTTCGTCGCAAAGAGCGTGACATTCTTCCAGCCGCGAGCGACGAGTCCTTCGGTGATATTGCTCGCGACAGTCTCCCATGCGCCATAAGCCCGCGGCGGCGTCCGCCACGCGACCGGAGACAGAATAGCGATCCGTTTATCCTTAATATCCGCTACGTCCATGTCTACAGACTCCCTTGCGTTTTTAACTTTTACCTTTTTACTTTTAACTTTTTCTTACTTCTTCCTTAATCCGTTGTATATGTCCCCTTCCCAGACCTTTGACTTCGCAGCCAAGCTCGAAGTACCGCCGGATTCTCTGGTCATCCAATATGCCGAAGCAGTCGATAACCGCCAGCGGCCCACCCGCCCATTCGACTATTTTTTCAGGGTCAAGCTCCAGATAAGGGGTGTGCGGCACGGCCAATATGATTGCCTGCGCACCGGCCAGCGCACCGGCAAGATCGCTTTGAACCCGGAGATTAACCAGGCCATCCTGATTCCGGAAGAACCTCGCCCATGAATGTCCCGGTGCCGGGTAGGTATCCTGCGATTCCAGCTCGTACCAATGTTCGAGATACGGATCGTGCACTCGCATCTCGGCTCCCATCTCGGTGAGCTTTCGCATGACGATTTCCGAGCCGCTGTAGCGGGTATCGCCGACATCCTGCCGATAACTCCCTCCACACAGCAGTATGGCCGCACCGGCCGCCTGCCGGCCCATGTTTCGCAGGGCATC
>DQCG01000716.1:0-5489 GCA_003533825.1 Phycisphaerales bacterium | reverse complement strand
ATCTTGAATATGTCGTCGTCGAAGCCGAGGATATGTTTATAAGCCCAGTAACCGAGGCCGCCGTCCTTCGGCAGACAATATCCGCCAATGCCCGGGCCCGGGAAGATCATATTGCTGTGTGTGGGGCGAACCTTGATGGCGTTGACAACCTTAATCAGGTCCACGCCGTTGCGCTCCGCGAACAGGCTCCACTCGTCGAGGAAAGCCAGGGTCGTAGCGCGGTAAGAATTCTCTACGATTTTGGTCGTCTCGGACTCGATCGGACGATCCATTACAGTGAGCGGGAAATCTTCCGTGTTAAGCACCTCTCGCAGAAATTTCTCGACGCGGCCCCTGGCCTGGCTGTTACAGCCTGAGCAGACCCGCCAGAAATCGCGGATGGATGAGACATAATGCCTGCCGGGCATTACCCGCTCGAAACTGTGGGCCAGCAGCGGCGCGGTCTCTATGCCGCGAGCTGCAAAGGCCTTCTTCATAATCGGCCAGGCTACGAATTCCGTCGTTCCCGGCGCTACCGTCGTCTCAATCAACGTCAGGCAATCCGGCGGTACTTTATCGCCGATGGTTTTGATTGTCGCTTCCAGGGCAGCCATCTCCGCTTTGCCCGTTCGCATGTTGCCGAGGTCTTGTTTCGTATAATCGCACTGAACGTCCACGACCACGCAATCCGCCAGCTTGAGGCAGTCGCTGTTATAGGTGGCTATCAGCGTCTTTTTATCGAGCACGCAGCGGGCAATCATCGGATCGACTTCAGGGTCCTCGGCCTTTACCGGCGATACGCCCCGATTCAGCAGCGGTATCTTCCAGTAGCTCCGGACGCTCGGCCGCTGGCAACCGATAACGAACTTGCCGGGCCGGCCGCTTTCTTTATCGACAGTATCGGCAACAATCGCCGCCATTACGGCACCGACAAAGCCCACACCCATAACGACAACGATTTCCTTGCCTTCGTTACGTGCCGCTTCGACCAGTGACTCAACGCGCTGGAACTCCGCAGCATGCTCGTTTTCTTCAGGGATTGCAAACTTTTCACCTGACGGACTTATTGAGTAATCGGTCATCCTGGTAATCCTTTCTATCGTATTTATTCATATCTCATATCCCATGTTGCGCCTTCGTATTTGCGCGATACGGCTCACGAACCAGCACAACGAAGTGCCGCCGGAAGTTTACCAGTAATCCGTTACATATCAAGCTTTTTCACTTTTACTCATTAACAGAAAGAGCCTTTTTCCCGCGTGCACGTGGTTATGCTGCGACTAAAAGCAATTTTAACATCATTTTACCTTGAATTTCAGGTGCAGAAATGATACAATTTTTTCTGGGTCTTTGGATTGTTTTTACAGGGGTAATTCCTGTGCCGGCTCTGTAGCGGGGCTGGAGGGTAAGATATGGAAAAGGGCTTCTTATTAAGCTTGGCGGTTATTTACTTAATTCTCTCGCTCGTGAGTATCGCCCCGGCAGCAGAGGGAGTCTTCGAATACCCATGTTATTTAGTCGACGCCTATGACGCCGACGATAGATGCTGGACAGGCATGGACGCCGATGGGACATATCGAGGCCCGATTCGGGTCGACCCGGAGCAGTGGCTTGTCGGCCCTCCGCTTTCGGAAAAATCAGGGGTAACTCTGCCGCCGGACCATTGGGTCGAAGTGCAGTTTCGCGGCCCGATTATCGACGGCCCGGATGATGATATCAAGCTTATCGAACTGGGGCCGGTGAGGGAACAGGCTCTTATTTTCATTACAGACGGTGCCGGACGGGAGCGATTGATCGATATCGCGAATTCCGGAACCGAAGGCAGTGGAGTTGATCCGACTGAGATAGGCTTTGACATTTCCGGCATTGAATTGCCATTCGAACCACGCGCGGTCCGCATACTCGGAATCGACACCGGTGGGCAAGCTCCAGGATTCGATATAGCCAGCATGCGAGCAAGAATCTGTACCGATTGTGGTGAGGCTGCCTGCAATCCGATACCCGTCGATGATGCTAAAAATGTGCCGACGGATGCCGTCCTAAGCTTCTCGCCGGGACAATCTGCAATAAAACACATTGTTCACTTCGGCATGGATCTTACTAATATAGGCGCAAGTGCAGGAGGCGTAATCGAGCCCCCGACGCTGCAGGACGCTAACACATTTGATCCCGGCGGCCTCGAATTGGGCACAACTTACTATTGGCGTATCGACGAAGTCAATGACCGAAATGTCCGGCCCGGCGACATCTGGAGCTTCACGACAAAAAACCACTTTATTGTGGATGATTTTGAGCAGTACAACTTCCTTCCGCCGAACGATCCCAATCACAACTGGATATATCAAACGTGGAAAAACACCGGCGTGCATCTTTGGACGGAACAGACGCACGGATGTGGCAAAAAGTCGATGGGATTTTCATACTCGTACAATCGTTTTTCTGTCTATTCCGAAACGGTGCGAACTTTTAACCCACCACAGAACTGGGCATCAACCGGCGCAAAGGTATTAGAACTGTACTTCTACGGCATGTCAAGCAATACCGTTTCGCAGATGTATCTTGTCTTAAACAATGGAGCTTCCGTAACTATCGTGCCATATTCCGGCGACGCCAACGACGTCAGGATGGAAACATGGCTGCCCTGGAGAATCGAGCTGGATGACCTGACCGACACAGACCTGAGCAATATCGATAGTATCGCAATCGGTTTTTATGCAGACCCAGGCAATTCATCCGGCAGCGGAAGCGGCACCGTTTATTTCGACGATATAAGGTTATATTCATCCCAATGCCTGGAAGAAAACATACCGGAGGCCGACTTCAACGGCGATTGCCTGGTCAACTTCAGGGATCTTGAAGAAATGGCATTCAACTGGCTCGAAACAGGGTACAATATTTACCCCGTGGCCGCTCCCAATGAACCGGTGGCCTGGTACAAGTTCGACGGCAGCGCTACCGACAGCGCCGGCAGCGCCCACGGCCAATCACACGGCAACCCGACATACGCTGAGGGTGTATATGGCCGGGCAATCAGCTTCGATGGTTATAAAGACTACGTGGAAATAACCGGTACAGAAAATCCGTTCTCAAAAATCAGTACCGCAATCACCATCGCCTTCTGGCAATATGGCGCAGACTCACCTCATCACACCGACACGCTCTGCTGCTCGAACTATACCTATGGCGGCGATGACCCCGCGATAGCTATCAATCTTGGCTGCTGGAGACGGCCCGGCGAGTACAATTGGGATTGCGGCCGGCCCTGGTCCTTCGACGGCCGGCTTAGCGGAAATCACCGGTATGCAAGCGAATGGCTCGACAGGTGGAACCATTGGGCCTTTACGAAGGACGCCGAAGCCGGAACGATGCAGATTTATCTAAACGGCCTTCTTTATGACAGCCGCGATGGTGCATATTCACTAATATCAGGAATCACTTCATTTGAAATCGGATCGGGCTGGTATGGCGGTTACGACGGCCTGATCGATGACTTTCGCATTTACGATTATGCCCTCTCGCAGCCCGAGGTGGCCTATGCGGCGACAAACGGTACGGGCATCTTCGACCAGGTGCTGATGACGCCGGCGGATATGAACACCGACAATAAAATCGACTTCGCGGATTTCGCCCTCATGGCCGAGAACTGGCTCGAAAACCAAATCTGGCCCTAATCGGCGGAGCTATTTGCTGCGGACCTTGACGTTGATATATTTTACGCCCCATTGCAATGCTTCTTTGTGAGTATGGAAGAACACATCCAGCTTGTTTCCACGAATCGCGCCGCCCCTGTCGAGCACTTTAATGGGCTGCCCGTTGTTATAACCTTCGATGACCATCTCCGTACCGAAGGAATACCTTCTGTCAGCCGCCACAAAGGTATCACCGGGTCGTATTTTGTGGCCGCAGGCCGTTATGCCATCCGCATATTTCCCGCAGCATTTCGAGCAGGGGCAATAACCGGTTACTCGCATTCTAACGGTATGCCACTGGCCGGATTGCTCGTTTTTCGTCTTGTTGGAATCGGGTTTTTCTGCTGTTTTGCCCGGCATAGGCGAAACGTCGGGATTCGTGATGCCCTCTGCAATAGGCTGTTCGGGCTCAATCTTTATTTCAGTTTCATTCAACGACGTCTGAGTATCGGCATCCGACTCGGTTACCGTTGTATTGAACAATGGTGTCGGCCTGCCGGCCTTTGTGTAAGCGACACCGGCGACGAAACTCAGGATGCATATAACGGCCATCAGGTTGGTCCGGTTAAGAAATATACCACCAAAGCCTTTGACGATTCTTCTTGCCAACGGATACCCTCCTCAAAACTGGTTTACTCGTGCCTCATCCTCACTCACATAAAGAACCCTTCATCCTGAGCGGAGTCGAAGGATTCGCGGCTTTCGTTAAGCCCCCCCCTCATCCCTGAATTGTTCACAACATTGTACCGCAATATCCGCCCAATTTCAACCAAATACCCGTCAATCGGCCGTTATCAGTACTGTTAAAGCCGTTTCTGAATAGTATGAAATGTTTTTATAGGTCAGGAATGAAAAGTTTTTTCCTCCATGCAGCGGATTTCAACACTGAGCAGCGAAAGTTGATTTTTCTCTTGCCCACCCACCTGTTGCAGTATATATTCTCATTGGCGTAGATTTCCCGATTTTCGAGCCGGACGTGAAGGCTCTCCGGTGCCCCCCCATTTCCGGGACACCGACGGGAACGGAGTCTAAATCCGCTACGCGGGGCCGCATTGGAACTTTTTTGAAGCGGTCAGCTTTCAGATATTTGGAATTGTCTTAATATCGCATGAACTCAATGTTGCTGACCGCCTCTTCGCTTGTTGGCTGAGTGCTGAAATTCGCATTTGAATGTTATCGATAATTACTGATAATACTCATATTCCGGTGTTATCAGCAAAAACATATAATAACATGTTATGCTTCAGGTGCAAAATGAAAACGGCACTCGCACATTTGCCTGTATACCTGCTACTGTGCTTCGCTGGATGCGCTAGCGAAACGCCCGCTCCAAGGTTCGCGGGAACGATTGTCTCGCATATTGACTCTTACGGATCTGGTACAGGAACAAGTAGCCAACTCTCGTCCACGGGGGAGATGCGGACCGGATTCGACTACACCGACGATTCAAAAAGGGATTGGAAAGCGGACATCAAATGGTCATTCGTGCGAAGAGAGGGCGGCGCAGATGTTTACCGCGTTGAATGGAAATTCATAGAAGAAAATGATTCATCCGTTCCCAACAGCGCGGAATTGTCGTTCGATGGGGTATCGCCAGCCAAGCTGCCCGTAACAGACCAGCTGATCATCTCCATCGAGCCGGATGCTTCCTCAGACGAAGTATAACAAACCGTTGCACACGGAGCCGCGGGCCGCGCGGTTTGGTGGGGAAAAACTATGGAAAAACTAGGGATAGTCACGAATGGCATGAAGATAAGCGTTAACGTTTTATAATGCAAGGACTTGAAAAAAAAGGCCTCCTATGTTTTAAGTGGACTGTAG
>DQCG01000674.1 GCA_003533825.1 Phycisphaerales bacterium | reverse complement strand
CAGCAGAACATGGGCCTGCCGGGTTGGCCGGATTACTGGTACGGTTTCCCGCCTATGCACTACGCGACCCACGCGGTCAGCCCGCTGCTTTGCCTTGCGAAAAAGCAGGTAGAGTCGCTTGTTTGTTTTGGCTCAGGCCGAATCAGCGAAGACTATATCAAGCTCTACAATTCGCCTTTTGCAATTGAAACCGCTGTTATGAAACTGGCCGACTGCGACCTTGCCTGCGAGGTAACGAGGTCGCTTTTTGATACGATTCGGCAGTATAGAGAGAGTTTTGACGTATATGGCACGAAACTTTCATTTGAGTGGGAGCAGATTGCCGGCGATGGCCCCGTGATTTACTCCGGCTATGAAGATGCCAAGAGGGTAGAGGTCCCGGATTACGGACACCTGCTGCCAAAGGAGATAGCTCCGTTCACAGGCCATGGTGTTTATGACGAAGAACACGAACACACTTCGTTTATTCAGGGAGCGGGGCACGGCGGTTCTCATCCCCATCTGGCTAACGAGTTCCTTCGTGCGATTATTGAAGGCCGGGAATCTGCGGCCGATGCAAAAACCGCCGCTAACTGGACAATGGCCGGGATATGCGCCCACGAATCAGCGATGAACGGCGGCAAGAGAATTGAAATTCCTCAGGCGGACTAATTTTTTATTAAATCGACATTTTAAGCGGCAATGTTATACTGGATGGAAATCCGGCGAGGTGCCGGGCACAGATAATTTACAGTATTTAGTTAGGAGAACAGATTATGAGTAATGGAATGCTACCAAGTTATTTGGGCATGGCCAAGCCAAACCCTGCAGAGAACAGGGCACCCTGGTACAAAGGAACTGCACCTGCGTACGCCGGCATCTTCCTGTGGGTCGTCTTTTACATGGAAATTGCCAAGGGTACACTCCCACAGGCGGGGCTGGGATTGAGTCTGCTGGGGCTGGTCATTGCTGCCCTTCTCTGTCATTTCCTGTTTTATCTCGTACCAGGGCTGTATGGTATGAAGACAGGATACCCATTGTACGTCGTGGGTTCCTCGACCTATGGCACAGAGGGCGGCTTTTTATTGCCAGGCCTGTTGATGGGCCTGCTGCAGTTCGGATGGCTCGCTGTGAATACCGCCGTCTCGACGAGTTTCATCCTTCAAGCCGCAAACAGGGACCCCACCCCAGGCAAGCCGGCATTCATTATTATCGCGATCATCTGGGCTCTATTGGCCGTGTTCGTCGCTATCAAGGGCATTCAATACCTTGGAAAAGTATCCACCTTCCTACCAATCGTGCCACTAATAATGATCCTCATAGTGTTTTTCTCGAATGTTGGCAGCGTCGGTGACTTCAAGACCGCCGAAAACGCCCAGCCTCTTATTGGCTTTCTCACTATAATAGCAATTGTTGTTGGCTTCTTCGCAACAGCAGGGGCAGCAGGCGTAGACTTCGGTATGAGCAATCGAAATGCAAAAGACGTTCAGCTTGGTGGTCTTGTCGGGATTGCGCTGGCCATCCTCGTTGCCGGCGGTCTGCCGCTCATCGCCATAGCGGGTGCGCATGGTGCCAATCCGGAAATGGAAAGTTTCACCTTCGACTCCGTTATCAGAGTACACTTCTTATCTAAGATTATGTTCATTCTTTTTGCTGTTGCGAGTTTTGCCCCAGCGTGCTTTAGCTCCTTCATCGCGGGTAACAGCATCGGCACGATGTTCCCCAAGACGAACAAAACGCTTATGGTCCTGATAGGAGCAGTCGTGGCCATCATACTAGCGGCGACGGGCTGGGCGCTCAACCTGGCGCGAGTATTCGGAATCATCGGCGCCTCCTTCGGCCCGGTTTGCGGCTCGATGGCTGCCGATTATTTGCTTAGCGGCTGCAAGTGGTCTGGGCCTCGGAAAGGGGTCAACTTGGCGGGCTATATTGCCTGGGCAGTAGGGTTCATTGTTGCAATACTGCCGATGGTGGCGCCGGAAAAGTTCGGCTTTATCAATCCGGCGCCGGTCATCGCCTTTGTGATAGGTTTCGTGCTTTACGCAATCCTCGCTAAGGCTGGCCTGCAGCCGGAAGTAGTTGAGATGACCGCCGCAGCGGCCGAGGCTCCGGCGGAAGAGGCACCAAGTACGGAAGATGAGAGTGACTAAGGGCTAAAGTTTACGGAAAGCCGCTAATAATTTGATTTGAATGATATATTGGAGCAGGGATTCGGAAACACCGAATCCCTGCTGGTTTTTTAATCTTCCATCGTAATTCTACGGGTTTTAACCCGTAGATGGAAGCGTCCGCTGTCTTCTGTTATAATTACGTGTATGGATTATAACAAGCAAGGGCACAGCGTGTATTATACACGGTATCACTTGGTGATGTCGACCAAATACCGTAGAAAGATTTTGCGAGACGGTTTTGGCCAATATCTCAAGAATATGATAATTGGTATAGGAAAGCAGAGCCCTGAAATAGAAATAATCGAAGTAAATACGGATGTTGATCATGTTCATATTTTGCTTTCAATACCGCCAAAAATTTCTGTTAGTGAAGTTGTTAAAATGGTGAAGGCCAAAACCGGCTTGGCTATGCGAAGAAAGTTCCCGTTTTTAGACAAGGTCTATTGGGGTACAGGCGGTATTTGGTCGATTGGTTATTTTGTGTCAACCGTTGGTATAACAGAAGAAACGATAAGAAAATATGTCCAGATGCAGGGCAAAGAAGACAGCGGGCAAGCGAAGCTTGAATTCTAAATGCTACGGGTTTTAACCCGTAGTAGTTTACTATCCAAAGGGTCAAAGCAATGAACAGATGTGTTATGGTCGTTTTTTTGCTAATTTTGGCCCTGCTGCCTGCTGAGAATGCTGCAAAGAAGTCCAAAAAATAACCTTCCGGCAGCTTGACAATCTTGTCTTAATAATATAAAATCCCTGTTCTGATTCAGTCGTGCAAACAGTAGTTTGCTTCAAAAACAATGTATCGTAGGTTATGTAAAATTTTGAGGTTAAGAAGAAATGATGAGAAAAGGTCTTAATTCAGTTGTGGAGGTTTCTATCTGTATTTTAATAGCGATGGGTTTATTGGTCGCTGTATCCTGCAAACAGTCCGAGGAAGAACAGGCACCAACCGAAGTGCAAAAACAATCCAGCCCGAATACTCCTGTTGTTTCAGAGAAGCCTGATGTGCCGAAAGTGACCCCACTCCCGACAAAGGAGACCGAGAATACACCAGAGCCTGTCAGCGAGGATGCAAATAAATCCGGATTGGTGCCAATACCTCTCGAGCTTCCCAAGCCGATGTTCGTTGGTACGCCGCAGGATACCAAGGTGGAAAACCTTGAGAAATTGCTGGGCAAGCCCAGGCCTCCGTTTTATGCCCCGGCCGGTGTGAAGAATGTGGCCTTTGAAAAACCGGTGTCCAGCACCGACGAAGAACCGATTATTGGCGAGATAGAAATGATAACCGATGGTGACAAGGAAGCGGCTGACGGCAGTTATGTCGAGTTAGGTCCTTTTAAGCAAAGCGTTACTGTTGACCTTGAAGACGAATACGAGATATACGCCCTTGTAGTCTGGCACTATCATAAGCAGGCCGTCGTTTATTTGGATGTGGTAATCCAGGTTGCCTCTGACCCTGATTTTATTGATAATGTCACCACCCTGTTTAACAACGATATTGACAACTCCGCCGGTCAGGGTGTCGGTGAAGATAAACACTATACTGAAACTGCTGAAGGCAAACTGATAGACGCCAAGGGTGTAAAGGCCCGTTATGTCCGCCTCTACAGCTGGGGCAATAACAGCAACGACTTAAATCACTATATCGAAGTGGAAGTTTTCGGCAAGCTGCCAGGATGAATCCCGTTAGACATTCCGAAGATAAAAAAATAGTTATGTCCAGGGAAAATCCTGTCATTATCTATGTGTGTCTAACGGGATGAAATGGTCAAAAATAAGTGTTGTCCTGATTTTAGCCGCGACAATTGGTGCTGTTGTTTTGCGCCTGCCGCGGCTGCAGCAGCGGCCCATGCATGGTGATGAGGCCATCCATGCCTTCAAGCTTGGCCAGCTTCTGGAGCAAGGCTATCGCTATGACCCCAATGAATATCACGGCCCGACTCTTAATTACCTGACCTTGATTCCCGCCTGGCTCAGTAACGCCCAAAAATTCGCAGACCTTGGCGAAATCACATTGCGCATTGTGCCCGTTTTCTTCGGCGTGTTAATAGTGCTGCTGCTTTTGCTAATGCTTGATGGCCTGGGTCGGGCCGGTTCGATTTGCGCCGCCGTATTGACCGCTGTCTCGCCGGCTATGGTTTATTACAGCCGGTACTATATTCAGGA
>DQCG01000276.1 GCA_003533825.1 Phycisphaerales bacterium | reverse complement strand
CTATTAGTATTGATAGTGACGATTTAGCGGCTAATTCTTCCGTCAAAAGTGTTAATTGCCGACAAAGACGGATGATTTCGGCTTCAAAACCTGCGTATCAGCATTGGTTTCAGGCTAAACACGTAAGAAAATAATACTTGGTTCTTCTATGGGCGAGCACAAGTACCTGCGACCATGGAAGTATTTTTATGTTAACCAAATTTAAGGGAAGAAGGAAGAGATATATGAACTTGTCGAAACATTTAAAAGCTTTAGTGTCGATTTCTTTGTGTTGTTTTATTGCTGCTGCTTTCGCAGGCGAAGAAAGTGACGCCAGAAAGGCGGAACTGGAAAAGTCATTGGGAGAATCGCCCAATTCAATCGAGAGTACGACATCTTCCGATGAAACGATATTTCCTGAGGACACGAGTCCGCGTTTCAAAGTCAGGGATTTGCAGATTAGCGGCAACAATTTAATATCAACATCTGAGCTGTTGGAGAATTTGCCGGTGGCTTACATCGTCTCGGTGAAAAACGGTGAAGTGCCGGTTAAGGAAACCTATGATTTCCGAGCACTAACAGACTTAGTTCGCAATCCCGGCGTGGACAGTGAAGTGTCTTTGAAGACCATCCAGGGGTTGACGAAGTATATCTTGTCGGTATACCAGGAAAAAGGTTATGCCGGTATCTATGTATATGTACCGGCCGAAGCAGTCGAGAATGATTCCAGGTTGGCGGATGATATTCTGCCGATTCAAATTCTCGAGGGCAAGATAGCACAGATTTCGATAGAAAGATATGATTTCGACCGGAATCGGCAGCAAGAGGGTTTTCTGAAAGACTCAGTTCTCAAATCCTGGTCGCCGATAGGTGAAGGTGACGTAATCCAGAAGGGAGTACTGGATGATTTTGTGAGGCTGCTCAATCTCAATCCCGACAGGTATATTTCTCCGGTGATCTCGCGCAGCACCGAGCCGAATGCACTAAATTTGACTTATGACGTTTATGAAACAAATCCCTGGCACTGGTATGTGCAGGCGGATAATTCCGGTACCAAGGACAGGCAGTGGAGCCCAAGGGTGGGCCTTATTAATACCAATGTGCTCGGTATGGACGATAGATTTTCCGTCATGTATCAGGCGCCCTGGGAAAAAGGAATAGAGGATGAATACTCTGTGTTTGGAAGTTACGATTTTCCTGTTTTTACCCCCCGGTTGCGTATGAACCTTTACTCCGGCTACAGCCAGTTTGATATACCCGAGGCCGGAATCAACTTCCTTGGTAACGGTTCGTTCTACGGCGGCATACTGAGTTACAACGTCCTCCAGATGCATGATTGGTTTGTCGACGTAACCGGCTCGCTTAGTAACGAAAGAAGTAAAGTCACGCCTTCGCTGGGTGCAGCCAGCGATGTTGATATGGAGCTGTGGGGCGTGGGGGTGAATGTCCATCGTTCGGACGATATGTCGAACACCTCGCTTATGTTCAACAGGAACGAGAATATGGGCGGCTCCGACAAGGATGATTTTGAGGATGCGCGTCCGGAAACCGATCCTGATTTTACTATCTATTACTTTGGAGCCGCTCACAACCAGTTTCTTGACAGCGCCAAGGTTCATCGTCTCAGCGGTTCTTTCCGGTCAGTAACCTCGAACGAGAGGCTGGTTCCGGCAAAGATGACCACGTTCGGCGGGCTGTACTCTATCAGGGGTTATGAAGAAGATGAAATTGTTGCTGACGGCGGGATTCTCATATCCGGTCAGTATGAATATGACCTTATCAAGGCCGACGAAGCCAAACGGAATCAGAAGAATAGCCCCGGATGGACTGAGGCTTGGAAACTGGAGCTCAAGAAACTTGCTCCATTGGCTTTTATTGATATCGGCCGTGCCAAGATAAAACATCCCATTGGCGATGAGCCGGCGGTTCGTGAGCTTTGCTCGGTCGGTGCCGGCCTGATTATCGAGGCCGGGAATGATTTTACTGCCGGTATATATTACGGATGGGCGCTTCGGGGAACCGAAGAGACCGATAAGGGAGATGGCCGGTTGAATATGAGCTTCATGATGAGATTTTAGGCTTTTGGAGATTCGTGCCGGATAGTTGTTGGGTGAGATAATTATGATTAGTTCAATTGTAAGCAATGGAGAAAATATGGAACTCTTAACAAAGTTATTCAGAAGTCGTTACTGCCGGTTGGGTGTCGCATGTTTCCTGGTTTGTTTTCTGTTCTTCAACGGCCTGGTTTCGGACGTGATTGCCGGGCCGGAAGGAGCTAAGATCGTCAACGGCCAGGTTGCGATCCAGCAAAGCGGCAGCAACACAGCCATTACTGCGTCCGATAAAGCAATCATTAATTACAGCAGTTTCAACATTGCGCAGCCGGAAACGGTCCGGTTTATCCAGCCCGGCAGCAGTGCGTCTGTGCTTAACAGGATACTCTCGGCGAATCCGACGAATATCAACGGAACACTGTTGGCTAACGGCAGGGTTTTCTTCGTTAATCCGGCGGGAGTCTATATTGGTGCCGGGGCCAGAATCAACGTAAACCAGTTGGTCGCTTCGGGGCTCAATATATCCAACGCCGATTTCATAAACGGGCGCTATAACTTTGTGGGCGGCAATGGTTCCGTAATCAATAGCGGCGATATTCGAGCCGAGCAGGTGTATCTGATTGGCAAGCAGGTTGTCAACTCCGGCAACATAAGCTGTCCGGCCGGATATGTCGTCATGGCTTCCGGAGACAGGGTATTCCTCGGCGAGCCGGGCAGTGATATTGTGCTCGAAGTGGATGCACCGTCTCTTTCCGAACCTGTCGATGCCGCCGGCACAGGCACGGCCGTTCTAAATGAAGGTACAATCGAAGCGGCCGGAGGCATCATCGCCCTCGCCGCCGCAGGCGATATCTACTCACAGGCAATCTCCAACGTCGGAACCATCTCAGCTTCAACCGAATCCGGAAAAGCCGGAAATGTAAAGCTTACGGCCACCGAAGGAACCGTCATTAACAGCGGCTCGATCGAGGCAAAAAGCAGTTCCGGGACCGGCGGCAACGTTCAGATGCTTGGCGATAGAGTTGGTCTGTTTGATGCCGGCCGGATCGATGTCTCCGGCTCTGAAGGCGGCGGAACGGTCCTTGTCGGGGGTGATTATCAGGGCAAAGGCGATGTTTTGACAGCCTCACTAACCTACGTTGGCCCGGATTCATCCATTATAGCAGACGCCACAGAAAACGGCGACGGCGGAAAAGTAATCGTCTGGGCGGATGAGATCACCCGTTTTTACGGCGACATCAGCGCCCGAGGAGGCACAGAAGCCGGCGATGGCGGATTTGTCGAAGTCTCGGGCAAGGAGAATCTGGGTTTCTACGGGTATGTCGATACACAGGCCCCGATGGGCGACAACGGCACGTTGCTGCTCGACCCAACCAATCTAACAATAACCGATGCAGCATCGGGAGGTGGCCTTGATGCAAGCTTGGGCGACATTCTATTCGGTGAGGGTAATCCTGACGACTCGGTGAGTGCGGGCGCGCTTGAGGACTTGCCGGCTGCTACTGATATTATTCTGCAAGCGACAAATAGTATTACCATCGACCCATTGACAGTAGGGGGCAAAGGCGGAACTGACAAAGAGCTTACCCTTGGTCAAACCGGCGATGTGAAATTTTTGACCGGTGCCGGTGGTTTTTCAATGGCCGCAGACAACAAAATAAACGTCACGGGAACTGCAAATTTAACGATCGATGCCATTGCGGCTACGAGCGGTGGTACTGGTAACGGACCCGTTTCTCTTGGTGAGTTACAAACTGCATCCGGCAACATTACAGTTAATGGTACGACAGTTACCCTAAATGACAACCTCACTGCGGGCAACACGCTGAGTGGTAATGCCGCAACGATCAACGTTCAGTCGAACGCTGCGCAAATCCAGGATGCTATCGACGTTGCCGCCTCCGGCGCGACTGTTACGGTAGGCGACGGCACCTACACAGAAGACCTTACCGTGGACAAGTCTAACCTGAAACTACAGTCTGTTAACGGAAGGGGGCTGACGACTATTCAACTGGTTGACGGTGTCGGCATCAATATCGGTACTGGCGGAAGCGGCTTTATTCTCGGTGGTGATGTTGATGTCGATCCTGCCGTTGGTGTTGGTAATGGCTTTAAGATCAAAGATGATAGTAGTGCAACCACCTTCAATATCCAGTTGACAAATGCTCCTTCTGATGTAGAAATTTCTTGGAACACTATCGACACTTCCGGCAGCGCAACGATGGGGATATCGGTCGGTGACGCTGGTGCAGCAGGATTGAACATTAACAACAACGACTTAATCGCGGGTGACGGAGATGGTGCCATTTGGGGCCCAATCGTTTCCGGCNNCGAACAACGACTTCACGGTCGACTCTGGTACCCCGGGTTATGCGATCCAGTTCTCAGGACTTTCTAATTCGACGATCAGCCAGAATAAGATTACAGATTATGGTCAGGGGATCAGTGTTTTCCACGGTGAAGGCGTTTCTAACGTGACCATTGAAGAAAATGTGATTACTGGTTGTACAAATGGTATTCGCTTTGGAGAATACAAAGCGACTGGTGGGCTGGATGGAAGTATTACCAGCGTAACTGTTCGAAACAACACAGTGACCGGAGGGACAAATGCCATCCGTTTGCATCCTGATGGTTCAAACGTTTCAGCGAATGGTATAATTGTTTATGATAACGATTTGAGCGGTAACACATATGGTGTAAAGAACGAATTCACCAGCGGGACTCTGGACGCTTCGGACAACTGGTGGGGTTCGGCCAATGGTCCGACGATAGCAAGCAACACTTTTAATTTCGGGTCTCAGGGTGTCCAGATCGACGAAGCGGTGGCCGATAACGTTAAGTATGTGCAATGGTGGGATAGCGGTGGGGACGATGGTGATCCGGACAATGGTTTCCAGCCTACCGGCGGTTCGCTGTTTGCACCGGTGACGAACATAACACATGATCCGGACACGTATTACTCTTCGATCGGCTCGGGCATTAGCTCGGCGACGGCCAACAATACACTACTGATTGAAAATGGAACTTTCAGCGAGGCACCTACAGTCGATAAGAACCTCACACTGACCGTTCCCATCGGCACGGCCGAGATGACCAGATTGATCTCTAACGGCAGCACAACCACGGGTCTTTCAGGGCTCTTCGCGGCAAATACAAGCACTGACCCGGCCTTCCAGTTCGGCGGAGCGGTGACGCTCGCAGGTGATGTGACACTTACTTCAACCAACCAAAAGGCTATTACTTTCAATTCAACCATTGACGGCGATCAGAAGTTGACGGTGAATACCGGCACAGGCGGTACGGCAACGTTTGGCGATATGGTCGGTAATGCCAATGCGTTGAGCGGTTTGGAGGTTGATGCCTTAAACGTCGACTTTGACAATACGGTCGAGGTTGACGACGATGGAATCGACATCGACGCTGGCGGTTATGTAACATTCGATAACACGGTAGATACAACTGGGGGTGGGACAGTAACTATAAGCAACACAGGTCTTTTGACTATAAGCGGGCCTATGAGCCTTGATGGAGCATTCAACCAGGACGGTGCCGGTGCTGTGAGCATAGCGGGCGATGTAGATACCACCAACGACAATGTAACGTTCACCAACTCGGTCACGCTTGGGAGTAATGTGGATATTGATACAACAGGTACGACGGCAGGTAATATTCTATTCAGTTCGACAATTAACACGGTCGGTAATAGCTTGGCTCTTGATGCCGGTTCTGTCGGCAACATCACACTGTCGGATGCATTGACTGGCGGCGGAGATGTTACAGTTCGCGATGGTGCAGTTCAGTCTTACCAGGATTTGACCCTCAATTCTTTGAGCATTCAGGATGCTACTACGAGCGTGACCTTTGGTGGTGATGTTGCGGCTACAACATCGATTGATGTTGTCAGCGGTGGCACGATTATTCAGAATGGTTCGGTTACCAGTGGCACAGACCTGGTTTATGACGCTGCCGGAGACCTTGCTTTGTATGGCACAACTACTGTAGCGAATAGTGCGGCTCTTAGTGCCGGCAATAATTTAACAGTAGGTGCGAGTTTGACCGGCGGTGGTGCCCTGACGCTGATTGCGACAGGAGGTGCTATCAGCGGCAGCGGTACAATTCAAGCCAATGACGGTGTTGATACGCAAGGTGATTTGACGTTGTGGCAGGGCAATAGTCTGAATCTGGCTAATCTTACGTTTGGCAATCAATCGACTACGGATCTTACGGCTCAAAGCTATAACGGCGGAGTCACCATAGATAAAACGAAACCTTCAAACGCGGCAGACCAGTGGCAGTCGATCATAGCCACGGCTGAGCATAATGTAGTTCTTTCCGGAGATGGTGACATAACGACGGGAAATCTGGTGTCCAATGGCGCCGGCTACGGCGTGCAAATATCCACCGGCAGCGGCGGCAGCCTGGATGCCCAGGGTACAATTAATTCCGGTGGATTTGTCGATGTTGATGTAGAAGGCAACGCCGGTTTTGCTGATGCCGTGACAGCAGGCGACGACATCGATCTGGTAGCCGGCGGCGATATCACTACCAATGCGATGACTTCCACAGCCGGCGACATAGATATAACGTCTACCGGCGGCAATTTGGTTGCCCAGGGCACCATTAATTCCGGAGGGTCTGTGACGGCCAATATAGATGGTCAGGCCGGCTTTGCCCAGACAGTCTCAGCAGGCAGCGGAATCGACCTGGATGCCGGCGACGACATCACTACACGTGCGATGACATCTACAGGCGGTAATATCGAAATAGAATCCGCCGCGGGCGACCTGGTTGTTAACGGGGCATTGACGGCGGACGCCGGTGGTGTTTCTTTGATATCGGAGACAGGCACGATATACACGCCCGGCGGGAGCAACGATACACTTAACGTTCCAATCACCGGATTCTCTAACAGTGCTGCCGGGACCGGTGTTGATCTGCCTTTCGGAAGTGGAAAAACCGCTATTTTAATTGAGAATGGGTCTAACCTGATATTGGGCCCGGGGGCCACTTTGACGGCGAATGGAACATATAATCCGGCCTCTTATGATGATAGAGAAAGTGTCGATTTTGATAGTTCACTAACCGGCGGCGGTGAGCAACTGGATGTTGCGATTTACCTTGGCAACAGCCCACAGGCCCCCCCGATTGGCAATATCACTGTTAACAGCATAGTTGTGATGGAAAATAATGGCGGTATGGTCGTTGATGCAGGTGAAAAAGTGTTGTTTGGAGATGAGTTCGGCGATTCAGAATTCAATCAGACACATCGGCTGGAGGTTGTTTCCCGCCTGAGTAAGACATTAAGCGAGGTGGCAAGCTATGAGCGGCTGCCTTTTGCGGATAATCCCGAGGCTATAAGAAACTGGTTTACAGCCCCTGGATATTTTGCCGGGGCATACGTGCTTCGAGGGGTGAGAACGTTGCTTGCCGAAGTGCTTGCAGTGACTAATCCCGTCCCGCTGGTACCACCGAGGACTTTGGAGCCGGAACTCCGCGGTGAAGTTGAAGGGCCCGATACCGAGGCTCTGGCAAGGTTGTTGACTGAATTGGGGATCGGTGTGCAGCCGTACATGACAGATGCCTACGGGGGGGCGCTCAGCACGGACCTGCGTCTTTACAAGGCGGCGGAAAAACTTCAGGAATTGATGCCGATACTTGAAGATGCGGATGGTACTCGGATTGCCGGATTGAAGACGGCGGTTCAGCAGTTCTTCCCGACACTCGACCTTCTGACCGAGGAGCAGGTGGATTCATTCGACAAGATACTGCAAAGTCACAAAGGCGATATGACCGATTTTGACCTGGCCGGACAGTGTATTTATTCGTTGACAGAGTACGTAAATATTCTGGGTACTGAAATTGGCTGGCCGGTCGAAAAGTCCGTCAATTTTGTTATGGGCAGGTATGTCCCGAGATTGACGGAGGGCGATGAAATAAGGATTGCTGTGATTCAGATGTTCCTGCAGAAGGAGCTATGAACTTTAGTCGGATTACGACTGGAGCAATTGGCTTACTGAATCGACATTAGTGATACGTGCAAAATCGAGGGCCCGGAGCGAATTGAACCTCCGGGCCTTTCGCTATCTTACCGGAGGCCGGCTGTTTTATTTGGTGGGTACGATAACCCGGAATCCTACGTCATTGTCCCTGTCGTTGAATTCAGTCTGGTAGTCGGACAAAGAATCTAAAAGTACGAACTGTGCCGGCGACAGGCAGGAGCCGCCGCAGATTACGGTCTGGGCACTACCTGCATCTTTTTGACACCATTCCCAAACGTTGCCGATCATATCATGAAGGCCCCATGCGTTGGCCTTGCCGGCACCGGCTGTGGGCCATACCGTATTATAAGGGTCACTTGTAAGAACTATCGCATCAGGATTAAGAATTTTGTTCTCCTGATAGTTTTCGATTGCCCCGACAGGCGCGACCGGAAGAGGCGGCACCTTGCTGTCTTTTAGGCGGTTCCAATCTTCTGCGGCCGTTTGCCATGAGGTTCCTCTTACGTGTGCGTAGCTCGCAATCGCGGAACCGTCGTTGCCCCAGGGCCGGATGCTGTCCGTATCCGCCTGACAGGCGTATTGGTGCTGTGAAGCGGTGGGTACTTTCCCGCCGAGCCAATTTGCATATGTTCGAGCCCCCTGGAAAGTTACCCATGTCACCGGAATATCGGCGTCGGCTTCGGCAACCACAAAGTTATTGCTTGATGCATCCCATTTTATAGCAGTTGATGGCGCGTCCGTGCTTGTGCAGTGGATGAGCCTGTTGTTGTTTTGGTCGGTAAATATTGACCATCCCGGAAGTGGCGGGCCGCTTTTCTTGGCTCCGGAATCTTCGAGGAACAGCCTGTATTGGTTGTTACTTATTTCGTGGATAGACATGTAAAAGGGTTCAGGATTTCTGGAACTCGCCGGGATGAATCGAAGTATTATGCTGGGATCTTTCTTTGATACGATGTATTTCGGCCAACCGACATTTCTGGCGTCATTGAGATCTATTGTTTGGAAGAAATCAATCCATTCTTTCTGGTCATCTTTGACTGCTTTTCTTATCTGCTCCCAGTCGGTGATCTGGACGGTTTTATTGAAAAGCTCTTTGAGTGTAAAGGGCGGAGTAAAA
>DQCG01000685.1 GCA_003533825.1 Phycisphaerales bacterium | reverse complement strand
ACAGCTTAACTGGTGGATCGGAGTTCTGATCGGCGCTATCGGATTTTATCATCTGCTCAGAGACCGGGTTCCTAAGAAGGCCCAAGGCCTGCTGCCTTTGCTTGCCAACATCCTGGCGGTGATTATAGTCGGTATTATTCTGACCAGCCACTGGTTACCGCTCGGGCCGGCCAGAGGGCTTGTGCGAAACATCATCTTCGTCACTTTAATGATCGGCGGGTTGCTGGTGTTCTTTCGGATCTTCCAGAAATTCTACGAGCAAATCCTGGCCTGGTGTCTGGCTCACAAAGTCCTGTTTCTGTCGATTCCCACTGTGCTGATTATTCTTGGCGGCACGATCTGGATGGGTTTTGGGAGGGTCTTTTTTTTCGTGCCGCAGCGGTTGCGGGCCAATGCGGTATGGTCGAAGGCGGCGCATGCCTTTCCGGGTCTCGGTAAGGAATTTATGCCGCCTCTGGACGAAGGTTCGTTTCTGTATATGCCCACGACGATGCCTCACGCTTCGATAGGAGAGAGCCTGGATGTATTGCAGAAGCAGGATGCTGCCTTTGCGTCCATTCCCGAAGTCGAATCAGTGGTTGGAAAGATCGGACGGGTGGACTCGCCGCTCGATCCGGCGCCGATCTCCATGATCGAGACGGTCATCAATTATAAGCCCGAATATATCATCGACAAGGATGGGCATCCGATTCGCTTCCGGTACGACCGAATAAAAGGCGAGTTCGTCCGCGATGGGAACGGCGAGCTTATCCCGGACTCCGATGGCAGGCCTTTCAGGCAATGGCGGGACCATATTAAAAGCCCGGACGATATCTGGGATGAGATCGTAAAAGCAGGCCAGATTCCCGGCACAACTTCGGCGCCAAAGCTCCAGCCGATTGCCGCGCGAATCGTCATGCTGCAAAGCGGTATGCGCGCCCCGATGGGCGTCAAGATCAAAGGGCCGGACCTGGACACAATCGAGCGGGTCGGACTTCAAATCGAGCGCTTTCTCAAGGACGTTCCCGGCGTGGAGCCCACGACCGTCATTGCCGACCGCATCGTCGGCAAGCCGTACCTGGAGATCGATATCGACCGCCGGGCGATAGCAAGGTACGGGGTGACAATCGGCCAGGTTCAGGATGTGATTGAGGTAGCCGTCGGGGGCAGGCGCGTCACGACCACCGTGGAGGGCCGCGAACGTTACCCGGTGAGGATCCGCTACATGCGGGAGCTGAGGGACAGTATCGAAACCCTGGGCAAGATTTTGATTCCGGCGGCCGATGGAGCGCAGATACCGCTGATTCAACTGGCGGAGATTCGCTACGTGCGAGGTCCGCAGGCGGTCAAAAGCGAAGATACTTTTCTTCTCGGGTACGTCGTATTCGACAAGAAGCCCGGCTATGCGGAGGTGGACGTCGTCGAACAATGCCAGCGGTACTTGCAGGAGAAAATTACCGCCGGCGAGTTTGTTGTTCCCGAGGGCGTCAATTACGTATTCTCCGGCACGTATGAGAACCAGGTTCGCGCTCAGAAAACGCTCACAATCGTTATACCTTTGGCGCTTTTGATTATCCTTTTGGTTCTATATTTCCAGTTTCATTCGGTATCGATGAGCTTGCTGGTATTCTCCGGTATCGCCGTAGCCTGGAGCGGTGGCTTTTTGATGATCTGGTTTTATGCCCAGCCTTGGTTCCTCGACTTCGACGTATTCGACGTCAATATGCGGGACCTGTTCCAGATGCACCCGGTCAATCTGAGCGTGGCGATCTGGGTGGGATTTCTGGCATTGTTCGGGATCGCATCGGACGATGGTGTCGTTATGTGTACGTATCTGAAGCAGACGTTCCAGGGCAAGACGCCTGAGAGTATCAACGAGACCCGCCAGATGGTGATTCAGGCCGGGATGCGGAGGATTCGGCCCTGCCTGATGACAACCGCTACGACAATCCTGGCATTGATTCCGGTCCTGACTTCCACGGGACGCGGCTCGGATATTATGGTGCCGATGGCAATCCCTTCGTTCGGCGGAATGACCATCGAGATACTCACTATGCTCGTTGTGCCGGTTCTGTACAGTTGGATAAAAGAACGCAAAATGCTGAGTTGACAGCCGAAAGATTCTATCTGAACCGATTTCCAGGCGATTCTTCTGGTATAATCAGTTGGTTGGATAATTTTGACAGGCAACTGTGAGTGATCTGAAGATTTATTTAGACCTTATTTTTCCAAAAGTTCAATTCCCTCCAGGAATTTGAGATAATAATGCCACTGCTAAAGTTAGAAAAGAAACCCCTGCTTTCGGAGGGAAAGCGTATAAAAGCAGGGGTCCCAAAAGTGCTACAAGTATTAAACTCGCAGCACTTGTTAAGGATTAATTTTAATCGTTATCTTATAGTGTTCTGCGCCTGCGCAGCCAGCTTACAAGCCCAACGCCAATGCTGCCTAATAAAATGGCGCCCGGGGCGGGTATTACATTTCCGTAAGCCTGGACTTCCGATACGGAGAAAAGCAAATCACCACTATTGCCCATATTCCCTTGGAACTTCAGGGCGTTGGTCACGATGGGCGAAGCGAGCATATACCTTTGCGTATCATCGGCAGGATTCGGTCGAGTTTGCATACCCCAATTCGAGGGATCCGGCACGATGTCGTAATTTGGTACATCCCATGCCAGATTCCAGGTACTGGTTCCAATGTCCCAATAGTGCAATTCATAAGCATCGTTGTCATCTGCTTGCACAATGAAACTTTCGATCATAAACTTGTTGCCGAGATCGATATGTATCGAGCGGGCGGCACCGTCAGTAGAATCCCACCAAACAGGTCCCTGGTCCCATTGTGTACCCCGCGGGAAAAAGACCCCATCCACAATTGTATTCGGATTGGCCGTTAATCCTCCTACCCATCCGCCTGTGAAAAATGAGCCGCCATTTAGCGTCACAGTTGCATTGAGAGCCACATTAGTGGTGGGGCCGGCAAAACTGACGCCGGCTCCGAGAGCAGCACACATTACTATCACTGATATTCTTTTGAGCATTTCATTCCTTTCTTTTCTAAACGAGTCTTATCAATACAACAATAAGTCTTTGACAAGAGTCACACTAATATTCAACCTGAAGGGTCTTGCGCATTGACCCTCCATGTTGTACGTAGGGAAAGTTGCCAATCAGGCAAGATTGGATGTGCCACGAACTGTGTAGCAAAAAGAGATGCAGGTGAAAAACGAATTTTCCGCCTGACACCGCTTCTCCGTTTCCTGCCGTATTACCTAACTCTGTCCCTCACCTGACTACGCATCAGGCTTTGCCCAGGAACCGCGGATACGTAATACGCCGTGAAAATATCCTCCTTGAGAATCCACTTACTAATTTATACCAGATATAGTATAGGCCTGTCAAGGAAAATTTTCAAAAAATATCAGATTTTTTTGCTATTTGTCTGACGTCAATTATAAATTCCCTCTGACGATAACTATTCTTATCGTTATGCAGTAACATCTTTCTTCTGGCGTAAACCACTATGGTTGCTATGAAACAGCAAGAAACAGCCATATCATCAGGCTGTAACGGCATATTGGGCCGCAAATAACTTCAACAGGATTCATGAAGCTTCGGAAGACGCCGGACAGAATGGAACCCGACAAACACCCGTGAATACAACCACCAAAAGTGTAAATGAAAAGTGTAGCTCTACTTCTATTTGGACGTGAATAAGAGCTCACTTGACACGATTGCTTCACGGCTGTCTGTGACATTAAGAAACCATATTGTCGCTTCATCCGGTGGCGCGGGTGAGACAATGATATTGCCCTCAACGCGTGCAGGCATGCTTTCCCAATCCAGCTTATTGATTGGCGTCGTTCCTGTCGTGTAATGTAGGTTCGCAGATGTAGGCCATATCTTACTCTTAAACTTGGCACGGACTTTCCCGTCGCTTAACTGCGGCTTCATAACAGTCGCCAGTGGGATCCTGCCCTTTAAGTACTGGTCGACAAAAAGCCCGATTTCCTTTGGTGCCCATCCATGCTGATGACTATGGGGCATATTAACGGTGATACGGAAATTACGTTCGCCTTTCGCGAGTCCATAGGTCTTGGAATAACTGTCTAGCGGGTACGCGAAATCATTGGTACCATTGACAAAGAATACAGGCATCGCCACCGATCCGACATACATCGAAGGATCCCACAGATGAATCCATCTGTCCTTCTGCTGCGGCGTCATTTTCGCAAATTGATTCAGCCATACACTATTCTCGTGTAAAAAGCCACAGCCATAAACGGGCACGGCCGCCTTAAAGCGATTATCAATTCCCGCTACAATACATGTCAGGTATCCGCCCCAACTGATCCCGGTAACAGCCGTGTGGCTGGCATTCACTTCTTTAAAGCTGCGTATCAGAGAATGTGCCAAAATAACATTTGCGACAGCATGATATGTCCATTGATCGCCAGGAGGTTGGTCGATAGCACCGAACTTCTCATTATCACTTTGACCGGGGCCGCCATTGACAAGTCGCTTGCGCTCCGGACCGCAACCGGCAAGATCCATGGCAATAGCCGCGTATCCACGTTTGGCCCACAGTTCAGCCCACTCCTTGAATGCGGTTCCTCCTCCCCCATGAACCAGTACAACTGCGGGAAAAGCCTTCTCTCCTGCACTTGTCGCTTCTAAGGTGGCAGGGCTCGCATAATAAGCAAATACGCGTGTCGGGTGATTCTGATAGGGTTCCCCCTCATAATAAAGCGACCATACGGGGCTCTCCTGGTCAGACCACTGACATCCTGGTTGTTGACTCAAAGCTATCAAATCCCACGGTGTCGTGGATGGAAGTGATTTCGCCGGATTAATGATGTTGCTGTCTTGTTGGAACACCATGCAGCCGGGATTGACCAATAAAAACACCAAGGCGCACACGGCACATATTACTTGTAGTCTTCGAAGAACCACGTCATTGCTCCTTTCTAAGTCTGCAAAATTTTCGATACAGATTTTCTCGCGATAAGCAATAATTGCGAGCCGCTACATTAATTATAGCTTCCTTTATCGCTCGTGACAACATGGCAAAATCACTGTCTGACTGCGAGCGTACATGACAATAAATTCGACTTCTTAATCGAGGCCCTCGCTAACGCGGCTTAGGACATAAACAAAAGAGCGAAAGTTTACATCAAGTCATTTTTATTAAGTCTCAGATTCGACATCCTTACATTTTTCACACTCTTCAGAATAGTCGCGGATCTTGGGTCTTTGTTCTCGGTTGTGATGTTGATATTATCCATTGTAGGTTAATTTTTGCCAGGCCCGGTAACTCACATTGACGGACAATTGAAATCTGATCATGGCTAATTCTTTGCCTTGAACGAAGCTCTCCTATTACTCTACTTCGTCGATCTTCTCCATCCCGGCTTGCCAGAAATCTCTTAGAAATTCCGCTCGCAAACTATTGCGGGCATTGCCGGCGCGGGCCTGATTCATGTCCAGCTCTTCGATGAGCACGGCTTCTTCGAAGATGGGGGCTTCCTGAAGCAGCACACCGCGGGGGGATACAATACGGCTCTGGCCATGGCTTCCCATCCACGGTGTCACCACCTGCGGGGCATTGGCTTGCACAACGTAAACGCCGTTCTCTACTGCTCGCGCCACTACCTGTGCCCGATACGGTTCAATCTTGTGCTCTGCTTTGGTGTCCGATTCCCAGGACAAGTAGAATACCAGACGGGAGCCCTTCAAAACGGGCAATCTAACGAGTTCCGGGTAGCGGGAATCATGACAAATGATAATCGAGCAGGTGATGTCATCGATTTTGAAGGTGGAGAGTTTGCTTCCCGGTTCGGCCCAACCTTTATCACCGCCCACCAATTGAATCTTGGCCTGACGATAAATTGTATGACCCTCATGGTCAATAACCAGTGCCATGTTGTACCGAACGCCATCGTCGAAATAGGGAGAGCCCACAATGGCATACAAGTCG
>DQCG01000238.1 GCA_003533825.1 Phycisphaerales bacterium | reverse complement strand
CGAGAAGGGATTGACTGGTTGCGGCGGCATCGAAGAGAATCGACCGGTTTAGAGCCGGAGATTTTAGGGTTGCTGGAAAAGGAATGGTTGAGCGAAACTGCTCGTAGCGGCCAGGCACGGATGGAAGCCCTGCGGGCGTGTCTGAGAACACTGCCGGAGAAGTCGAGTTTATTGCTGCGATTGCGCTATTTCGAAGATAACAGTTGCCGAGAGGTCGCGAAGAAGCTCGGCACAGGACTCGATGCGGTCTATAAGCGTTTGTCCCGTTTGCACCGGGGCCTTAAGGAGTGCATTGAACTGAGACTGGATGAATCGAGGGAGACATAATCATGAAAGATGCAGAATCAGATCAGGAACTTATTTTACGGTATCTGGATGGTAACCTTTCACCAGAAGAGCAGGCCCGGGTTATCGAGTTGCTTGGCAGCAACTCCGAGGCGAGGGCGTTTCTTCGGGAAGTTGCGGAGCAGGCATTCACGGTGGCGGATGTGGAACGAGTAAAGCAGCGCCGGCGAGCAGAGCTGGAAGCGAGACAGAACTGGGCGGGTAATCGGCGTGGGACGCTTAGCAGAATGAGAAGACCACGTATTCGTTTGGCCGGATGGCCTTGGGCAGTAGCGGCCGCGGTCATCGCGTTGATCGCAAGCGTTTATTTGTTACGCCCAAATGCTGAACCAAAAATCGCGAAGATCACCGGGTTGAGCGGATCTTTGCAATGGACGGGTAACGGTGGTCAGGTCTTTCACGACCTCAGCGTCGGGACAGAACTGTCGGGAGGAACGATTGAAGGAATGGTACCCGGTTCGTGGTTCGAGTTGGAATTTAACGATGGTTCAACTGTCACGATTTCCGGGAACTCGACGCTTACCTTCTCGGATCTTGGGCAAAAAAAGCTGCATCTCAAAGAGGGTAACGTATCCGGCAATGTGAAGCATCAACCGGCGGGCAAACCGATGCTCATCTATACTCGATCCGCCATGCTGGAAGTTTTAGGTACTCAGTTCGAAGTCGAGGCAGGTCTTGTCGCCACGATGCTGAACGTCAGCGAGGGGAAAGTACGGGTAAAGCGGCTCAGCGACGGCAATACGGTCGAGGTAGAAGCCAGACATCGTGTGGTCGTTGCTGCCGATCATAAAATGCTGCCGGAGCCGACTCCTGATGCGGCAAATCGGTGGAAGAGTCAATTGCATCTCGGCCCTGAAGGCGCGTACGGGAAGTGGTCGCCGAGAACGGCCACCCGGGCCGCGAGACTCGAGGCCATTCCATACACCGTCGTGCCCCAGGGATTTACGATTTACGCGGCGGCACTGGGGGTTTCCCGGGGTGACGCGCCGCCGGTGATCCTTCAGCCAGGCTGTCGCTTGGGAGTGCGAGGGCACATTGCTTCGACCCACGAGGTGTACTTCGGCGTCACCGTCATTTATGCCGGTGGCGGATTCGCAGGTAAGTTTCATATCATGCGACCCGCCGTCGAGTTTCCCGGCGGAGAAGACTTTGAGGTCCTTCTCGACCTGCGAGACTTTGGGCTCGATCCTTCGCTTGGCGAAATCAAGGACAAGCTGCCGCGCACTCCCTTCCACTTGGTGGTTGAATCCGTATGGTGCCATACTCTAGACCAACAGGCAGGGCTGGAGATTGCCGATGTGGAATTGTTGTCGCCCACGACATCGGTGAATCCCCTGCCAACAGAGCTGCCAGTCATGGACATTTGGGCGGCCACGTCGCAAGGCGACCTGGATACGGTCAGACGTCATCTCGCCGCCGGAACCTATATTGACGCAGCTTTCATCGCACCGGGGATTCCCGCCTCGGGAGCGACACCTCTGCATATGGCGGTCCTGTCTGATCAGCGTGAGATTGCCCAATTTCTTATCGACCAGGGCGCCAATATCAACGCCCCGGCCAAGGATGAATACGGCGGCACACCGCTGCACTGGGCAGCCGTTTTGGGACGCGTGGAAATAGCCAGACAGTTGATTGATGCCGGGGCGAATGTAAATGTCAGTGACAAGAATGGTACGCCGTTGGACGCAACCACCTACGAGAAGTTTTCCGATGGCAAATCCAGGCGTGCGATTGCCGAGCTCCTCCGTGCGTCGGGCGGCGAACTGAAGCAGTCGGTTCAGGAATGAAAAGTACGGAGAAAGAGGCAATCAAAGACTTCCATAACTGCGGTACTTATGGATTAAGGGAGACTTAGAATGAAGAAGATTAACGCATGGATTTTAGTAATCACAGTACTCGTAGTATGCGCACAGACTAAGAAATCGGCCGCTGCTGCGCCAGACGTCGATATTTGGAATGCGGCAGCGAGAGGTAACATAGAGGCTATCAAGCAGCATTTGGAAGCCGGTACAGACGTCGATGCCAAGGAACCGCCCGGGGGCGGCACTCCGTTGCTGGTGGCGGCGACCTTCGGTCGGATCGAAGCCGCCAAATTCCTGATAGAGAAAGGGGCGAATGTCAATGCCACAAGCAACGACGGAGCCACGGCCCTGCATGCAGCGGCCTTCTTCTGCCATACAGAGATCGTCAAGCTGCTTTTGGGCGAAGGCGCAGTGGTGGATGCCAAGAACATCAGAGGCGAAACGTCCCTTGACGCAGTAGCGGGTGATTGGAATCAGGAGTTGGAAGGCATCTACAAGTGGTTAGCGGAACTCTGGAAACTCCAGTTGGACCTTGAAAGAATAAAGGCTACCAGACCGAAAATCGCCGCGATTCTGCGCGAGGCTTCTCGCAAGAGCGTAGAGAAGCGAAAAGCAACAGAGGTGAAAAGTACTGGTTTCAAGGGTTCTTATTACATGAACGGCGAAATTCATGTTAACACGTACGGTACACCGGAAGGTAAGCCGCTGACAACCGGCCACCAGGATTTCAAACCGTCCTGGTCGAAGACCGGCGATATGCTTGTCTTCTTTCGGCGATTGAAGAATCACCGCGTGACTGTGATGTGGAAGACTGCGATCTGTATTATCAACGTTGACGGCACGGGCTTTCACCAATTGACCGACGGCACACACACGGATTTCAATCAAACATGGACGCGTGAAGGATCCAACACGCCCATCTGGAACCGGAAGAATCCGGCCACAGGTGGCTTCTATGTGATGAAGAGCAGGGTGGGGGCCAAGCCCGATGAGGAGATTGCACTCACGGACAAGCGCTATCACACCTGGGCCTACACATGCCTTATGGACGGACGCATTCTCGTACAATGCACACATCCAACACAGGGCTGGGGTTATTTCCTGATGACACCCAATGTCAATGGCAAGCCCACGTTTGAACGCATCCACTGTGACATGGCCACAAGGGGACTGCTGGATCGGGTCAGCATCTCACCCAGTGAAACGAGGGTGTGTTTCGAATACCAGCTTGGGCATCAATACAAAGACACGGGACGCACGCTTTACATCGCCGATTTTGACGCGAACAAGCCCAGTATTACCAATGCCAAGGCGTTTGCCAATGAGGAGCGAGCAGATCGCTGGTTTGCCTACCCCCGCTGGACCAAGGACGAAAAGGCGATTGTATATCATGCGAGCCCGTCACTCTACCTCTACACATTAAAGGATGGATCTACCATCAAAGTATCCACTAACAACGGCGCCGACTACCGATATCCTCACTGCGAGGCAACGCCGAAGTAGAGACGATAGTGAAAGAAAGTCAAGTGATGGAGCCTTGCTATGAACAGTCCAGTTAATGATATTGAGCGGCGTGAATTTTTGAAACGTGCGGCCCAAACCGCGGCGGTGGGTCTTATAGCAACAAATCTCGCAGGTAGTGCCGTACCCGAGGCTAAGCAAATCAAGCTGACAGACAAGATCCCCAGCCGTGTCCTGGGCAAGACCGGCGTCGAACTACCGATGCTGGGATACGGCGGCGCCGCCCTCCCCAAGAAATGGGGAAACACCCTGTCAACTAAAGACCGAGTGAAACTGGTACGCCACGCCTACGACAGCGGTATCCGCTATTTTGATACGGCCATCAGTTATACGTACGAAGACAGTCAGGCCATTATTGGTGAAGCGCTCAAAGATGTGCGTGACAATGTGTTTGTTACCACCAAGGTGGACTTCTGGGACATATCCAAACCGGACGGCCGTATCACCAAGGTCAACAGGGGGGATGTGATCCGGCAGGTCGAGAAGAACCTGAAAGAACTTCAATCGGATTACATCGATGCCATCATGATCCACGGCACGCCGGGCGTCGAGCAGATGACCGTTGGACAGTGCATGGAAGTCCATGCTGAACTCGTGAAAGCTCGTGACAAGGGCCTGGTTCGTTTTATAGGATTTTCGGCTCACCACTACTTTGACAAGGCATTGGCTTTGATTTCAACCAATGAATTCGATCTGTGCATGCTGGCTTACGGATACCTGCCGCGCGGGAACAGTCGGCTTTTTTCTCCCCGGACCACAGAACTGCGTAACGCATGTCTGGCAAAAGCGCATGAACTCCAAATGGGAATCGTCACGATGAAGGTCCTGGGGGCCGGCATGCTCGGAGGTTTCGGTATGAAGAAGTATGAAAGGCTACCTGGTACGGCAATCCGCTATGTGCTCCAGGACGACCGCATCCAAATACTGACTATTGGTATGCGTTATCCAAATGAAATCGACCACAACGTAAAGATCCTTGCTGACGACACAACATACACGAGCGAAGACCGTGCTCTGTTGGCGGATGCGGGAGTTGCCGTCCTTAACGATGAAAACGTCAAGAAAATGAGCGTGCAATGAATGATGCAGATTGTTGTGACACAAGATACCAAAGGAGGCATATGATGCATATTCTCTGGGGAAGTTTGATCATAGCAGCAGGCCTATTCATGCTGGTCTGCGCAAGTCTAAAGAGTCAGTTTATCATCTATCGGCTTATGGTCAATCGCTCCAAAATACTATGGGGTGAGAATGTGTATCGTTTCCACCAGATTACAGGAGCTGTTGTCATCGTCTTTGGAGCATTAGTGGCCCTTGGGTGCATGTAACCATGGAAGAAGGCCGACTACCGGTATCCCCACTGCGAGGCAATCCCGAAATAGGTAGGTGAGTTGTTTGCGGAACGGTGAAGTCTGAAAGAGTGCCAGAAAGAGAAATGACAGACAAATGAATCAGGTAAAATCACCATGATAGAGTACCAGGACACCTTCGAATTTAATGCGGATAAGCCTATCTTGGTAATGGACAAACTATGCAAAAATTATGAATTAGGATCGACCGATTTGCGTGTCTTGCGTGAGATCGACTTGACAATCCGCTGCGGTGAATACGTTGCCATTATGGGGCCCAGCGGTTCTGGAAAATCAACCCTGCTAAATATGATCGGTTGTCTGGATCGTCTGCACAACGAGGGCAAAACACTGATAATTGTTACTCATGATGAGCATATTGCCGCCAAGGCCGAACGTGTGATCCATCTCTTTGACGGACATATAGCTAAAGAAGATAATAATAAGCGGTAGTTATTCATGTTATTATTCGGTATAAACTTTATAGTGAAATTGGCAATGAAGAAACTTGTGTTGACGAAATCACGTAGTCGCATTCGGTTAGCTGCTTGGGTGATGCTTGCTTTGTTGGTATCTATGGTTATTGTTGCCAGCGGGTGTTCTCGCACCGAGCATCGACTTCAAGCGGATCGAGAAGCGTACGATGTAATCGCCGAGCGAAACGTTGATCCGCGATGGCACGCGGATGACTATAACATCGAGATTGATCCTCGCAGTCGATACTTTGATCCCTGCGATCCGGATCGTCCTCCGATGCCCCCGGACGATCCTGCCTCGCACCAATACATGCGCCTGGTTGACGGGAAGAAAGGCTTCAAGCACTGGGATGATAACGGCGTTCGGGCCGAGTTGGAGAATCCCGAATGGCGCGAAGCGCTCGCCGAATATGTCGAAGTGGGCACCGATGACTCGGTCAAGCTCAACATTGATTCTGCGCTCAAGCTCGCCTACGTACACTCGCCGTCCCATCAGAACCAATTGGAGACGCTTTATCTTTCCGCCCTGGACGTCACGACAGAGCGATTCCGCCTGGATACACAGTTCTTTGGCGGATATGATGCGAAATACAACCACAATGGATCTTTGAAGAGCGATCAATTGACCTTGGGGGCGGATCCGACGCTCCAGGTACGACGAAAATTTGTCAACGCGGGTGAGCTTTTGGTCGGATTCGCCAATTCGTTCGTGGTCGAGTTCGGCAGTACTGGCGCAAATTTCGCTTCTTCGCTGGCAAATTTCTCGTTCGTCCAGCCGTTGTTGCGCGGCGCCGGGCGAGATATTGCGTTAGAGCAACTGACGTTTGTCGAGCGCGCCTTGCTTGCGAACCTGCGTGCCTACCGTCAATACCGCCAGGGTTTCTATACGCAAGTCGCAATTGGCGAGCTGGGGGTCGCCGGACCGCAGCGGGGCGGCGGCAGTACGGTCATTGCGGGATTTTCCGGTCAGGGTAGCGTCGGCGGTTATATCGGCCTGCTGCAACAACTCCAACGGATCCGCAATACCGAGGATAACCTCAGCCTGCAGGAGCGGACTCTGGCGCGTCTGGTAGCCTTCCAGGAAATCGGTGTAATCGACCTGGTGCAAGTGGACCAGTTTTGGCAGAGCATTGAAAACGAGCGTGCCAACCTGTTGCAAATCCGAAATAGCTTTGAACTGACTCTCGATTACTACAAGACGGGTACACTCGGTTTACCGCCGGACCTGCCCATCGAACTGGACGACAGTCTAATTCGCCAGTTTCAACTGGTCGCGCGCGAGGCAACCGAGGTCGAGGACGCCATTGTTGCGTTGCAGGATTATCTCGGCGAGTTGTCGGAAGATGTGGGTATCGAGTCGCTCGGTCAAATCCTGAAAGATGCCTCAACACTTGTGGAGTCCCTTCGGCGCCAAATGGATGATGTGTCGCCGGACCTCATGCGCATGGAAGAGGCCGTGCCGGCGCGCGAACAGACTATGACCAACGAGCAAAAGAGGACGTTCCAACGCGACAGAGAGCGCCTGCATGAGGGATTGGCTGACCTGGAACAGCAGTTCGAGCAAGTCCAGGCTGAGCAGAAGACCATTCGAGACGGACTCTCTGAGAGTACTAAAAATGCCACCTTCGGCAAGACCGTCGTCTGGTTAACCAACCTCCTTCGCCTCGTTCAGGGTTCCATGTTGGTGCAGGCACGTGTGCGCCTTGAAACGGTAAGCGTCGAGACTATCGAATTGGATTCCCAGGATGCC
>DQCG01000599.1:6446-6832 GCA_003533825.1 Phycisphaerales bacterium | reverse complement strand
GTTTTTTATCACTGCCTCAGTTATCATCATTAAATCTCCAAATAGGGGCCGTGCCTGCAATCAGGTTCTTCATCAAAATTTTTACATGGAGGAATTCAGAAACCTCCAGTAAGTAGAGCATACATTTGAATTATCAAATAATCAAACATTTTACAAATATTCATACGAAACTGGGAGTTGTTGACTTATTTCTCCCTATCATTGAGATTCTTTCGTATCTGGCATAGGGATCTGCCAATAGATGCTTCAGAACATTATTCTGATGAATTCTATTATTCTATTTCTGTGATGTTGCTTTGGGGTTTGCCAACGAGGTAGATTCTGTTTTTTCCGCTTCGTTTGGCTTCGAGCAGTGCCTTGTCGGCTTGCTGGAAAAGGTGCTCTAT
>DQCG01000599.1:2407-6349 GCA_003533825.1 Phycisphaerales bacterium | reverse complement strand
GTTTTCGTTGTGGGTCATCCCAGAAGATAACGGCGAATTCGTCGCCGCCGATCCTGCCGACGACATCGTGGCTACGGCAGCAGCGGCGCATCAGCACGGCGGCCTGCTTCAAAATCTCATCGCCGGTGCAGTGGCCGTAAACATCGTTGTAACGTTTGAAGTCGTCGATATCGAAGACGAGCAGAGTCACCCGCCCGTTTTCTTTCCGGGCGTACTCAATAATCTGCCTTGAAAATTCCCAGATATATCTTCTGTTCTTCAGGCTGGTTAAATCATCCTCCGTGGCCAATCGTTCGAGATGTCTTATTCTCGTTTCTGTGGTTGTATCGACGGTTGCCGAAGGGGCCGGCCCGGCTACGCTTGGGCCGCGGTCGGCCATAACCGATTCGTAAAATCCATCGGCTCCGAGCGGACAGATAAAATAGTCATCCGCCAGGTTTGTCCCGTTGTTAGTCGAGCCGACGAGCTGGATTGCTATCGGCTCTTCGTACATCTGTGCCAGGAGGACGATTTTCGAATCGCAGTTATCTCGGAGGGCTTTGAGGCCGGAGCTTAATCCGGCGGAGATTCCGGACATTACGACGGCGATTACCGCAAAGCTGTTGTCCGCGGTGGTGTCTATCGCTTGCCCCATGTCGGCACAGATTTCACTGCGAGCCCCCGTCAGGGCGTTGACATCCGAAAAGGCTCTGCCGACGTCGCCCACGAGCAGGATTTTCCGATTGTCCCGGTTGTGGGAAATGTGTTTAACGGCGGCACTCATCTATCTAATCCCCAAACAGGGCATCCGGTTCGGCCTCAGTTGCAAACTTCATCTTCGGCGAGGCTTGGTAATACAGCAGCAAGTTGGAATCATCGTTCGCCGCGGCTGTTGTTATCGTTTGATTCATAGCACAAAATGCCTCCAGCCGCTATCTATGCTAACAAAATTCGCAGAAAAGTCAAATCAAATCGGTGAGGATGTTGATTATGGATGACCGCTGGCCGGAAAAGGATGTTCAAAACGGCCGTCAATTAGAGGGCAGGCCCGCCAGGTTTTTCTTGACCTGCTCGGTGCAGAAGCTGTTGGGATACAAGCTGATGAAACTCGTCAGGGTCGCTCTTGCCTGTTCCAGGCGCTTTTTCTTTAGCTCTGCGTTCGATTCATTCTGCTGTCGCCAGAGGCTGATCCTCAAAAGGCCGAGCTCGTACAGCGCCATTGTCCCGCCGTCGGTCTTATCGTATTTTTTGTGTATCTCGCTGAATTTTTCGGCCCGACGCTTCTCGTCGGCGACGAGCTTCGCCTGGGCCAGCAGGATGTTGTCACGAAGCCGATCTCCGTTCTCTGTTTGTTCGAGCAGCCCGACAAGATGCTGATCGTAATCGGACGTATGAGGATTCAGCATGACAAATGTCGCCAGCCGCTCGACGGATCCCGGCTCTTCGGTTCGATTTTGCGAGCTTACGATAACCTGCAACTGGTTGATTTTTCTTTGCAGTTCATCCAACTTTGGTACCGTCATGACCGAATCGGCCGGCGGACGAAACAGGCCGAACAGTTTGCCGGATGGTTTTTGCTCCGCTTCGATGCGCTTCGTTCGCTCGTCGGCCAGCATTGTCTGAGCCTCGGCGAGAAGTTCCTCGGCCTCCTCGAACATACCCTGGCCCGCCCATTGCTTTGCTAATCGCCATCGTGCTTCGAGTGATTCCGGACTGCTCCTGAAATCACGGTACAGCTCCCACCAGGTCTTTCGTGAGCTTTCATGCGGATAGTCCCTGTAGAAATGCAGCACTTCTTTCTGCCCGAGCGCATTGGTGTCCGGACTGTATTCGTTCAGCAGGGCCTTGTAGTAAAGTGCTATTGGCATCCGGCGACTGTTGGGGCGCTTATCGATAAACAAATCGTACTGTTCGAGCAGCCAGTCTTTCTTTTCCCTATACTCCAGCTCTTCCGGTACTATGAACCAATCCGGCCAGCGGTCGTAACGTAACTGTTCCCGGATTTCCCTTTTCAGCTCCGAACGCCGTGCTATTTGATCGACGGGGTAAAAGGATTCTTCCAGGTATTTCTTAATAGCAGGATCTCTCATCGTTGCGTCGAGCGCTCCCGTGATGCTGTGGTCGTGAAATTTACTGACCTGCTCCGGATTGTTCTTGGCCACGTAAAGTTGGTAGTCCAGCTCGTCGAAGCCGATTGTTATTTCAAACACAACCAGAGCGATTACGAGTGTCAGGGAAGTGAAAATCCAGGTCAGCCCGGGTCGATAGCGCGTGAAATGACCAATACCAAGAACGAATCCGGCGATGATTAACGCATCGAGCCAGGCGCAAATCCAGGGAGCAAAAGAAAATCCCCATTCAATAGGCTCAACTCCCCGGACGCCGCCGAAGTACCCCCAGTAAAAAAGCTGCGGGGCTGTGCATAGTGCTATCGCAATGAATCGCGAGCGAAAGCGCAGCGGCCGGCAGGCAGCAGCGATACAACTTACTAATAGGCAAATCGCAAAACCGGGCAGGTTCGCTAAAGAAAATACCTCCAGTATTAAAATAAGGCTGTAGCGAAAGCTCATCAGTTGCGATATTAACACCGGCACAACGGCTAAAATACCCATGAGCAGCCCAAGGACAAGGATCTGCCAGGGATATTCGAATATGCTCACGCCGGTTACGATAGACTGACCCAACCGCCAGAATTCCGGTGTCGTTACGGTTTCAACGTCGAAAGACCAAAAGGAGCCGGTTACTATCTTCGACCAGAAAAGACAGCTCGCGCCAAAAGCTGCAACAGTGAGAAGCCAGTACCTCTGGACATTCTTATGACTGTAGTGCAGGGTCGGACCGAGAGCCATAAAAGACTTCGAAACTGATATCGGCGTCTTTTCTGTCTGGTTATTATCCATGGGCCTACATATTGACTATTGACTATTGATTATTGACTATTGAATTTGTGTGCCGATTTTCTTTTCAATAGTCAATAGTAAGTAGAAAATAGTCAATCTTATGTCCCTTCACCGCTGCTGGCGAGATAAGCAACCTGTTCGGCTGTTAGAGTATCGATACCGATCGACATTGATTTCAGTTTGAGTGTGCTTACCCGCCGCTCTATCTCAAACGGGACGTCATGTACGGCAATAGAAAGCTTGCCCTGTTTCTTTATCGCGTATTCGGCCTGCAGCGCCTGTGTTGCAAAGCTCATATCCATCACGCTGGCAGGATGTCCCTCGGCGGCGGCGAGGTTAATCAGCCGCCCTTCGCCGAGAAGGTAAATTCGCCTGTTATTCTTGAGGGTATATTCGTCGACGTAGTTTCGCACGTTGCGAGTCACCTTTTTGCTCAGTTTTTTCAGGGCCGGTATGTCTATTTCGACGTCGAAATGCCCGCTGTTGGCGACGGCCGCCCTGTCTTTCATCGCGCGGAAGTGCTCTGCTCGCAGGACATGTTTGTTGCCCGTAAGTGTCACGAACAACTCGCCGATTTTTGCCGCCTTTGCCATTGGCATAACGTCGAAGCCGTCCATTGCCGCCTCGAGCGCCTTTACGGTGTCGACTTCCGTGATTATGACAATCGATCCCATACCTCTCGCCCGCATTGCGAAGCCCCGGCCGCACCAGCCGTAGCCCGCTACAACTACCTTTTTGCCGGCCAGGAGAAAATCTGTCGCGCGAATGATGCCGTCCACGGTCGACTGGCCGGTGCCGTGGCGGTTGTCGAACAAATGCTTGGTTGCGGCGTCGTTTACTGCAATGACCGGGAACTTCAACTTGCCTTCGTTGGCCATGGCCCGCAGGCGGATTACGCCGGTGGTTGTCTCTTCCATACTTGCGATAATCCGGCCGGCGTCTTTCTTTCTGCGCGTATGCAGTTCGTTCACGAGATCTGCGCCGTCGTCCAGCGTGATAACCGGCTTGTGGTCAATAGCGGCGTTGATATGTTTGTAATACGTGCTGCGATTCTCCCTGCAAA
>DQCG01000599.1:0-2363 GCA_003533825.1 Phycisphaerales bacterium | reverse complement strand
GTTGGCCGTCTCGGCGGTTACATGCAGACAGGCTGAAACGTTTATACCTTTTAAAGGCCTGGTTTTTGCTAACCTCTTTCGGATTGCCGCCAATGCCGGCATGTCGTTATCCGCCCAGAGAATCCGTTTTTTACCGCCCGCCGCCAATGACAAATCAGCTACGTCGTATTTCATTTATCGATCCTTTCAAAGATGAGTAAGAATCACAAATATAGACTCGAACGACAGCAATTGCAAGCCTTATCTTCTTTGGCAAAGCCAAATGCCTAAGAAAATTGCTCTGGAAATGATTGTAGAAATACGGGTTTTTGTGAGACTGTAGTAGCTTTACAGAGCAAATGAAACTTAACACATGTGCCTATAATGACTTATACAAGACCTAATGAGCCAATCGCAACACTTGATCTACCTTTTTGGTAGATTCAAGCGCTAAATGCTGGTTTTGCCGCGATCTCGCTGCAAATGGTAATTGCCCTCCAGGCAATATACTCTGTAATCTTGCTATAGTCTCGTTTTTGTGTTTAATACAGACTGTATAATTATCGTTGGCCATAATTCGAGTCGGATAAGATATGAACAGGCTCTGTATATTCATGGGCATGATAGTCTTTGGCTGGATTGGATGGTGGATAGGAGCCAAAGTTGGTGGAATTATGACCGCCTTGTGGATTAGCAGCCTCGGCAGCATTGTCGGAGTTTACGTAGGCTGGCGTATCAACCGAGATTACCTGAGCTGAAACTCCCTTGAATCATCGAAGAACCGGCAGCCGATCAGAACCGTGCAAGAGATTGGGGCGAGTATTGAATAAGGGGTGGGAACTTTTTATACTGTCAGAAGCATTCTGTTTCCCGCCAGAGGCATGCGGGCTATCTGGTAGTTAACAAGAGCTTCTATATTCCATCCCAGAGTCTCGCTCAGCAGCTTATCGGCAAACACCTGTATCCTGTAATGAAGCTGATTATAGTCGAAAATGTCAATATACCACTTCGCCGCCTTGCGTTTCTTGCTGTCCCTGTCTTTATATATAGTTTTATAAACCCTTAAAATGTCACCTTGCTTTTAATGTAGTTGTCTATCATACTTCCCAAGAAATCGCCCAAACGACATAAGGGCATTGTCTATTATCTTCAATTGCTGCACATATTCGACGCTTATATGATTACCGTCAACACCGTATTCTTGAGCCAATTCTTTAAAGAAATTAATATAACCATTCGAATAAATTTCCCATGTGACTGCATCATTTCTCTGGTTGTGAATCAATCGGTAGAAGACTCTAAATACATTTTTATCTGCAATGGGATATTGCCAAGGTCTGCAAATGTGGAATAGAAAAAACTGTATCGTACCTTCTGTTGGAACCAACTTTTGCGCAGTTTTTCTGAACTCATCCGCTACCGGTTCTGTGACCAGTTCTGCTTGCCTGAAGTGATTCAGTTTCTTGATTGCATGAATAATTCGTACCACTTTAGTATTGGGTAAGCCACTTCTCTTTTGAGGATGGGTGTAAAAGCGTGGCAATTTCCAACGTAAAAGCTCTATGACGTTCTGTGCAGTTAGCTGATGGCCTATATTAAGCTGCACTAAGTAGTCAATTGCTTCGTTGATTTGTTGCCCTTGCTCATTAATTGGGAGGTAATAATTGTTCCAAAAATTGATGAACTCTTCAACATTTTCTCGTCCATTATCAGCAAACTGTTCTTGTGTTAATATGAACATAGAATCACCTTGTCTTTTCTTGGTTTATCATTTTTTACTTTCTAACTTGACTAAATGACTTTTAATGAATTTCTCTATGCCCATAACGACTTCATCTTTGAGCACCGCCGGGCTTTGCGCTACCCATACCGTAAAATTGTAAAGCTCCTGTGCATCTACTAAAAGCCACTTGCCGTTCCTGTGCAAGAACACAAGCAGAGTAGTCAGCGCGATTCTCTTATTGCCGTTCTGAAAAGGATGGTTCTTAATCATAAGGTAAAGCAGGATACTCGCCTTTTTAACCAGCGAAGGATATAACGGCTTTCGAGAAAACTTCTGAAAAGGAGTTACAAGGCAACTTTCAAGTGTATTCGGAAACCGGGTCGAATAATCCGGTATCGGCTCATCGAAAGCCAGTAATTCCCTTGCCAGATTAAAAGCTATATGCTCAACAACAGACGTGGTGATGATCTTCATTCGGCGCCCAACTTTCTCAATACTACGCCGTACTCTTTTACAGCCTTCTTTACGGCCTTTTCGATTTGGCTTTTGTCTTTAGCGGTCAGTTTTTTTCCGAGTACATGGCTTGCTTCCTTGTCCTTTATGACGTACATGCGTCCGATCTTCTCGGCTTTAATCCGGCCTTTACGGACTCTCCTGTAAA
>DQCG01000469.1:2186-3851 GCA_003533825.1 Phycisphaerales bacterium | reverse complement strand
GCTCGACAGCACCGACGAAGAGGCCCTTAAGTCCCAGGGAGTGGACAAGGTGGATGTCGCGATTATCGGCATCGGACAAGGGGCCGGTGGTTTTGAGGCCGCTATTCTGACGGTCGTGAACCTCCTGCAGATGGGAGTTAAACAAATTTACGCCAGGGCTGAGGATTTGATTGCCGGCGAGGTCTTTTCCAAGGTGGGCGCTACCGAGGTTATCTACCCCGAAATCGAATCCGCCGAGCGATGGGCCTATAAGCTGATCGCTCCGCAAATCGGCGAAAAAATAGACTTCGCGGAAGGCTATAGCCTGGCCCGGATAAAGGCGCCGGCCAGCTTTGACGGCAGGACTGTGATGGATTTGCAGCTCCGGCAAAAACACAATGTCAATCTGGTCTTGATAAAGCGAGGTGAAAACAGTAAACAATCAAAGGCCGAAAAGGGTAAGATTATCAATGTCCCTATGCCCAGCACGGTGATTTATCAGGACGATATTATGATGGTCGCCGGCTCCGATGCCGACCTTGCAAAACTGCCTCAGGAATGAGAGAAGAATGAAGAATTGAGAATTCTAAGTTCTACATTCTGCATTCGTCATTCAATTTGATGTTCTGACGTTCCAGAATTGACAGATCATCTTGAACAGTTCCCAGTTGTCGGTCAGGTTGTAGAACGATTTGAGGAACACAGCGTCTTCGTCCGGTAAATCCTGAAAACGGAGATAGAACGCATCCTCGGTTTTAGGCGTATCTTCGAACCACTTTAGCGTAGCCCAGGAGCGCCTGTGCCGTTCGAATTGGGGTTGCTCGATCTGGTTCTCAAATCGCATCTTTTCGGATATGCCCGGGTCGGGAGGTGTCTTCGCCGATTTGTGTGCTTCCGTTCTCATGCATCTTCCCCTTTCCTGCCATTATTTTCGCCTGAAGTTGATTGCTCAAGGCAGTAACTTCTGTCACCTTGAACGTCCTGTGACAAAAATGACATCGGCAAGCAAGGGTCATCACTTTAGCACAATCCGTGACGGGTGTAGCCGTATTTCCTAAGAGATGGATGGTTAGTTTTGGTTGCCGGGCGGGGATCTTTGTTTTGGGGAGCTGCCGCCGGGACGTGTCAGATTTTCCGGTATTTTCTCAGTTCGGTGAGAAGGTTTTGCATGTCCTGCGGCAGGGGGGCTTCGAATTTCATCATTTGCTTTTTTACCGGGTGCATAAATTCCAGGCTAAAAGCGTGCAGGGCAACACGGCTGATGACAGGTTCGGCCACGGCCGGCTCGTTACCAGCCAACTGCCACTCATAGACGAGCTTACCGCCGTACATGTCATCTGCGACGATAGGGTGCTTTATATATGACAGGTGGACGCGCAACTGATGCGTTCGGCCGGTCTTGGGGGTCAGTTTCAGCAGGGAGTAGCCGCGAAAGGCTTCAATCACTTCATAGAACGTCACAGCTTCTTTTCCGGATTCGGGGCGTACGGCGTATTTCTCCCTGACCCGGGGATGCACGCCCAGCGGGGCGTTGATACGGTCGGCGGTCAGCTCCGGAGTCCCGTGGACGATTGCCAAGTATGTTTTATTTACCTGTCGTTTTTCGAATTGCGTAGCTATTTTCCATTGTACCGAGTCGTTTTTTGTAACGACCATAACGCCGGTAGTGTTTCTATCGAGCCGATG
>DQCG01000469.1:0-2139 GCA_003533825.1 Phycisphaerales bacterium | reverse complement strand
ACGAGAGTTCCGTGAGTGTTGCCTCTCGCCGGGTGCACAATCATATCGGGCTGTTTATTTAGAATGATAAGCTCATCATCTTCGTAGATAATATCGAGCGGAATATCTTCGGGCAGGATGTCTTTGCTGGGCGGCTCGGGCGGGGTAAAATCAATTATGTCGCCGGGGCTGAGCTTGAGGCTCTGCTTGGCGGGTTTTCCGTTGACCTTGACGGCTCCCTGTTTGATTGCGCTCTGGATGAAACTCCGACTGAGGTTGCTGAACCTGCCGTGGAGGTATTTATCGAGCCTGCGCTGCCTGATTGAGTGGCCGACGTGCAGTTGCTGGGCCGCGTCGGCGCCCTCGGATTTCTCTTCTGATATCGGGCCTTGTGAATCATTGACCGGGCACATTAGCATCGACGGGAATATTGGCCTGGTCCGGCTCGATAGACTCCGGAAGCATATCGAACTGGAGGGGCTGGTATATATTGAAGGGCGGTATTATGTTGGGCAGTTGGTCGGAGCCGGTTGATGTTACGGTTTCCGGCGGTTTCGGTGCCGGCATGAAAACGACCTTTTTCTCATAATCAGCCATTGTCTCAAGTCTGCGTTTTGCCTGGACGGCCGCCAGGGTGTTCTCGAGCTCGGAATTTTCCGCGACCTCCCTGTAGGCCTGCCGGGCCTGTTCGAAGTTGCCGAGTTCTTCTTCGCAAAGACCCAGCCCGAATTTCGCCGCGGCGGCCAGCGTAGGATTCTTCGATGATTTCTCGAACGCCTCGGTATAACTGTCTTTTGCCAGGTTGGTCTGTTTTATTGAATACTGCTCGTCGGGGCTGCCGTAGTGAAGCTCCGCTCGCAGGGCTTCGGCCCGTTTGATTAGCGCCAGGGCCGCCATCTGCTTATGGCTTGTTTTTTGTGCGAAATTTAGAAGGTTGTTTGCCGGCTGTAGAAGTATAAAGGACAAGTCTCTTCCCTGGGCCTGCTGGCCCTGAAGGATTTGCATTTTGCCGCCCGATACCTGATTGATCAGGTCCGTAAACTCTGTCTGTTCGCGCACCAGCACCACGTTTTTGCTGTATAGCCTCCAGCCGTAAATAGCTCCGGCCGCGAGAACAACTACTACTACGATAATAATCGTCGAAAGATTTTCTTTCGTCCATTCCGGCAGGTTACCCAGCCATTCGGCCAATTCGTTGGTTTTCAGTTCATGCCGATGATCGGATTTCATTTCGTTCTCCGTTAACTCATATATCAAATAAACGCTATACGCACAACAAACCAAACCAGAATTGTAGCAGGATTTGTTTTATCTTGCAATAGTTATGTCTTCCGATTAGAATTTTCGTCGGCAACGAATCGAAAGGACTTCAATGCTCGAATTGAGACAGAAATTTTTACTTTTTCGTTTATGTATCGCCGTGTTTTTGGCGGCCGCGCCATTTGCCGCCGGCGAACCGAAGGGCACCGAAGGCATTTGGGATCCGGCCAGGTACATCGGCCTCGATGAGATCAGGCCCGGGATGGAGGCCTACTGCCTGACAGAGTACGGCGTCGCCGGGATTGAGAAGTTCGGCATGGAGGTTGTCGACGTCGTTCGCAATATCAATCCGAGCTCCGGCCCGGGCAGTATAGATGCGATTCTGGTCAAAGGCACGGATGAGCGATTCATGCACACCGGCCCGGTGGCCGGATGCAGCGGCTCGCCGGTCTATATCGACGGGCGACTGGCCGGGGCGCTCGCCTTCACCTGGAACTACGCCAAAGACCCGCTCTACTGTGCCACGCCGATAGCCGAGATGCTCGCCGTCGGACAGGGTCGCGATTCGACGGCTTCCGGACAGGGCGGCCTTAACTTCGATTTTACCGAACCGCTCGATTTTGCCGAGGTTGAAAGGCGTCTGACGGACCGGCTCCTTGGGAGCGGCCTTCGGGGCGGCAGCCGCTTTCCGCAGGTGTTGATTACCGCCGGCGTGCCCGACGGGGTCCGCGAGCAGTTGAGCGATTTCGCCGAGCCGTTCGGACTGACTGTCGTCGCCGGCGGCTCTACGCGTTCGGAGTTCGGCGTTCCGAGTTCTGCGAGAGGAGTCCAAAGGACTGCAGCACGCAGCACGCAGAACACAGAACGACAAGTACGTTTAACGCCGGGATCGTGTCTTGC
>DQCG01000285.1 GCA_003533825.1 Phycisphaerales bacterium | reverse complement strand
TCCACAATCTCGGTCCGCAAATTCTACGAGCAGGGCAAGTTCGGCTCGCTATATTACTGCGAGGCCGAGTACCAGCACCCGGGGCTGGAGGTGCTCTATTTCCGCAACGGCAAGCGAACCTGGCGATACGGCCTGGCGCCGATGCACTACCCGACGCACTGCACAAGCCAACTTATCGGCGTCACCGGCGAGCGTCTCACCGAAGCGGTCTGTCACGGCTGGAGCGACGATAGCCAGATCCTTAAAGACAATGCGTACAACAATCCGTTCTGGAACGAATCGACAATGTTCAGAACCAACCGCGGCAACGCTTTCCGGGTAAATATCTGGTGGAAAGGCGCTCATCGCGGCTGCGAGCGGGCGCAGTGGATCGGCGACAAAATGAGCTTCTACGCCCCCCATCCCAACGGCATCGGCCCGGTGATTGTCCGCTCGGCCGAGCGAATCGAAACCGACGATGCCGGGTTCGAGCGAAAGGCCCCGAAGTTCGAGCGCTACGAGCAGCCGCAGTGGTGGAAGACGGACATGCTGCCCGAACCGCTTCGTCATAACAGCGGGCACGAAGGCTCGCATACGTTCCTGACGCACGAATTCGTCGACGCCTTAATCCACGACCGGCGGCCGGCGGTGGACGTGTACGAATCTCTTGCGTATACCGTACCCGGTATTGTAGCGCATCAGTCGGCGCTGAAAAAAGGAGAACTGATGAAGATTCCTCAATACGATTGATCCTAATCAGTCGAAAAGAAGAACCAAAGAAATGCAACCATTATTTAATTTGGAGATGTCACTATGAAACGCTACATTCTGCTAATCGCCCTGCCGGCCATGTTCCTGATACCAACACTCGATGCTCAGGCCCGGCAGAAAGTCTTTCGCATTGGTATGATCGGGCTGGACACATCCCACGTGACGGCCTTTACCAAGGTCATCAACGATCCGGCGAAGAATTACGGCTGCAAAGTCGTCGTCGGTTATTCCGGCGGCTCACCCGACATACCTTCCTCGGCAGATCGCGTTGACAAATTCACCGAGCAGCTTCGCGACAAGTACGGCGTAGAAATCGTCGATTCGATCGAAGAGCTTTGCCGGAAAGTTGACGGAGTGCTGCTGGAAAGCGTCGACGGCAGGCCCCACCTCAAACAGGCCAAACCCGTAATCGCGGCAAAGAAACCTCTCTTCATAGACAAACCCATGGCGGGAAACCTGGCGGATGTGCTTGAGATATTCCGGCTCGCCGAGGAAAACAACGTCCCCTGCTGGTCGAGCTCATCCCTACGTTACTCGCCCGGCATCGTCGAAATGAAAAAGACCGACTCAGTCGGTGACATACTCGGTTGCGATGCGTTCAGCCCGTGCAGTCTCGAGGAGCACCATCCCGACCTGTACTGGTACGGCGTGCACGGCGTCGAGATATTGTTCGCCGTCATGGGCACCGGCTGTCAGTCCGTGCGCCGAGTCCAGACCCCAAACTACGAATTCGTCGTAGGCCTCTGGGAAGGCGGGCGCATCGGCACCTACAGGGGCCTGCGAAAAGGCAGGCACGATTACGGCGCGACAGTTTTCGGCACAAAGAGCATTATCCAGGCCGGCAAGTACGGCGGTTACGAACCACTCGTGGACGAAATTATCAAGTTCTTCAAAACCGGAAAGATCCCCGTACCGCAGGAAGAGACGATTGAGATATTCGCCTTTATGTCCGCCGCCGATGAATCCAAGGCAAAAGGCGGAGCCGAAGTTTTGATAGCAGAGACAATAGAAAAAGCCAGGAAAAAACAATAGATGATCCGGGTGGCAGCCTCAAGCGAAGCTTGGGGATGGATTTTCTCCGGTTCGGCCATCCCCAAAGCCTTCGGCTTTGAGGCTGCCACCCACCGTTTCGATATCAGAGATAATCGAAAAAGCAAATAAGCAAGGTAAATTCTAGAAGGAGAATCGATATGGTGACTTCGCGGCTAAGACTGATTCTTTTGCTTGTTGTTATGCCGTATTGCTCGTCTAATGCAATCGCCGAGAAGCTTTCAGTCAGTAACGATGCAATATCGGTCACGGTCGAAACGGATAACGGAACGATGTCGGTGACTGACAAACGAAGCGGACAGACATGGCGACAAAAAGCACTCGTCAAAGGTAAAGTGACAGACGCTTCGCAGGCAACAGATTCTATCGAGCTGATCTGGCGTCAGCCCGGATTGAACCTCGACATCCGGGCAAAACTTCGTCTGGTTGCGGACAAGCCGGAATTCACTGTAGAACTGTCGGCCGATGGCAGCCTGAAATCAGCGCTGAGTTTCCCGCATCCGTTCGTTACCGAAGCCGGGACGTATCTGGTTGTCCCGATGAACGAGGGAATCTCCTATCCGGTTGATGATGAGTCGATCAAAACAAGGTGGCTCGCCGCTTACGGCGGGCACGGCATCTGCATGGCATTCTGGGGCGCCACGGACGGACAACGAGGACAGATGACCATTATCGAAACGCCTGACGATGCCGTTATTCACATGCAACGTACAGACGGAAAATTGTGCATCGAGCCGAAATGGGAATCACAAAAAGGAAGCTTCGGCTACGATAGGAAGCTGCGCTACATTTTCTTCGACAAAGGCGGGCACGTCGCCATCTGCAAACGTTATCGCCGGCACGCAGAGCAGATAGGCAAGCTCAAGACGCTGGAAGAAAAGCAGCGTGAAAATCCGAACGTGGATTTGCTCATCGGGGCGGTAAATGTCTGGTGCTGGGAAAGAGACGCCCTTGCGATCGTCCGGGATATGAGGAATCTCGGCATCAACCGTATCCTCTGGAGCAACCGTAAGCCGCCGGAAGTTATAAAAGCGATGAATGAAATGGACGGTGTCCTGACAAGCCGTTACGACATCTACCAGGATTTGATGGATCCGCAGATCGTCAAAGACAAACTTCGCGGGCAGCATCCGGACTGGACCCAGGCCGGCTGGCCGGACGATCTTATGCTCGACCAGAAAGGCAACCAGCGTCAAGGCTGGCGAGTCAGAGGCAAAGACGGCCGGATGTATCCTTGCGGCGTGTTGTGCGACAGGCAGGCGATTAAGCACGCCGAACAGCGCGTGCCCGCCGAATTAAAGACGCATCCATACCGCTGCCGCTTCATCGATACGACAACCGCCTCGCCATGGCGCGAATGTTATCACCCGGAGCACCCGATGACACGCAGCGACAGCAGGCACTGGAAGATGGAGCTTCTGCGCTATATGTCGGAGAAGGCCGGGCTCGTCACAGGAAGCGAGACGGGACACGATGCCGCGGTCCCGTACGTGCACTACTTCGAGGGTATGCTGAGTCTCGGGCCATATCGAGTCCCGGATGCAGGGCGAAATATGAGAAAGATCTGGGACGAGGTCCCCGAGCGGGTGGCCAAGTTCCAGTTGGGGCACAAATACAGGCTGCCCCTCTGGGAGCTGGTCTATCACGATTGCGTCGTGGCGCAGTGGTACTGGGGCGACTACAATAACAAGCTGCCCGCGCTGTGGCAGAAACGCGACCTTTTCAATATCCTTTACGGCACGGCCCCGATGTTCATGTTCGACCGCCGGTTTTGGGAACAGAACAAAGACCGCTTCGCTCGAAGCTATAAGAATATCTGCGATGTCACCCGCGCCGTCGGCTACGCCGAGATGACCGACCACCGCTTCCTAACACCCGACAAAGATATCCAGCAAACAACGTTTGCCAACGGCGTCACCGTCACGGTCAACTTCGGCGAAAAACCTTACAGCTTACCCGACGGCAAAAAAATCGAGCCTATGAGCTATCTCGTTTCCGGAATAAACTAATCTGAAATAAGAGTCACCTTCGGCATCTTATAACAATAGGCCCAATATCGCGACTCGCTCCACAATGACTCAGCCGGAAACGGCTTGCCGGGAAACAATTCCCTGCTGTCGGGCACGTGCTCGATTTTGATTTCCAGGCGCTTTATACCCTCGGTCAGTTCGCGCGGAATGAGAAACTCCTCCTCGCGCCAGCGGCGATTGCTTGTGATGATGGTATGCTGCGTCTTGCCCAGTTCGCCTTCGGAGCGGGGGTAGCTGTAAACGCATGTGTTACTGCCTGCGGTGTACCACTGGCCCACGTATTGCCATTCGGCCCCGGCCCGGTCGGGTCTTACCCAAACCTTGGCCCGCTGGTTCGGGTAGAGGTAATCAAATTTTCGGCGCAGCATTACACCCAGATTGTTCGGGTCCAGGCGCATCTTGAATTGCGAGGTTCCCTTCATCGTTCGGACATAATCCTGCTCGGCGGGAAAGTGCATCCGGGCGCCGCGGCTGTCCGGGCCCCACTCGTATCGTGAGACCAGGGCGTAAGGCTCGCCGGCCGTGGGAGATTTGTATTCATGCTCGCGGGTTTCAATCTTCTCGTCACAACAATGGAAATGGTCGGTCAGGACCAGGCTCGGAGAATCTATCCCGTACCAGTATGCTACGCCGGAGTAATGTTCGGCCGACTCATTCGTTCCCCCGTGTTCGAGGCCGATGACCGCGCGGTTGCCGAACGGGAAAATATCCGCAATCAAAAAGCGATAGGCCGAATTAATAAGGTCTTTTTCATTCTTCGCATCCTTTTTTGCCGTCCCCACGGGATGGCCGGCGAAAGGCAGCGTCATATTTCGTCCGCCCCAATAATCGCCGCCACCGCCCCATTCTTCGGTTCCCGTGCCCCATGCCTGGGGCGTTCCGCTCTGGTCGAAGAAGAACCGCGGGTCACCCTCCAGCGTAGGCAGAAATCCATTCCGTGAGAAAATCCAGCTCATGCCGACGAAGTTGCCGCTCCAGGCGCCGCCGCCTTCGAGCTGGGAAGTATCGAGGAAAACCACGTCCCTGCCCAGCGCCGGCTCGGGATGGTCGCTGTATGTTGCGTGGAAATAGCCGGCGTGATTTATCGGATCGGTGAAAGCTACGGTGCGAATTTCCCACTTGATATTGTCGAGGCTTGTTCCATTACGCTGCTGGACTTCGATTTTCGCATGACGGAAGAAAGGCATCGGCCAGTAGCAGGATAAGTACACATATTTCTCGTCATAGCGAATGGCCAGGGGAAAGCCCTTGACCAGATACTCGCGATTGTTGTTATTGTAGAGATGGCCCGCTCCGAAAAACAAATCGATCGGGGCGTCGATCGATGAATGCCAGCGGTGTTCCCATGTCACACGCAGGCGGCACCGTCCGAACTCGTACGCATCCTTTCGCGGCACGGTAAACTTCAAAGCGCGAATCGTCGCCGGGGCATGCTCTAATTCGACCACGGTGGTCCACTGGTAAGGGCATAGCTGCAACTCGCCCGTGTGGATTTTGACGCCTTTGCCTGTTGGTGCTATATCAGTTCCCGCGCGATTTATCAAATCCAGCACATCACTTGCCGGCGGCGTTTTGTCCCACGATTCGAGCGGCCGGGACAGATGCTTCATTCCCGGGCTGAAGATGTGGTAGATGTAATAACCCGTGCCGTAAAAAGTTCGCGTGTAGGCAATGCGGAACGAATCTTCGAACGGCAGCGGCACCCACATCAAATCAGCGCCTTTGGTAGTCGACCAGGTCCAGGTCAGCGGGTTCGGAAACAGCTCTTCGGGAATAAAAGTGGTTGCCTTGAGCGTTTTCTTGGCATTGACGGGGTTGGCTGTGGCGGTTTCTTTGACGATGAAATCTTCGCCGTCCACCTCGTAATGCCAGGGGCTGCCGTGCCAGTGGTTGGTGCGCTTGAAATAGAGGACGCCCGGGCCTTCGACGTCGAGAGCAACGTTAAACTCGTCGGACTGCTGATAGAGATAGTGGCTGGCATCGGCGCTTCGGTTATTGCCTTCGCGGTCGTAGGTGCTTCGCATGTAGGCGCGGACTCCGATCCGGTGGCAGGCCAGTTTGTCCCACATACGGTAGGCGTCCAATCCGACCGGAACTATTGGCGACTCATCAGATTGCACAAACGCATTGGAATCGCTGCACCAGCATATTTGCTGCATACAGCATAAAACAAGAATTACCGCCACCAATATAAGTCGCGATGTCCTTATCTGCATATTCATATTTTCCCGTCAATCGTCGTAGTTGAGATCGCCTCCTTTGATTCGCCGCAAATTTTTGAAACGCTTCGGCGGTTTGAACTTGGGCACCTGGGCAAAGGTTTTGTCGTAGATTGCTTTAAGGTGCTCGACGACATCCGGGTGTTGTTTGCTTAGATCATGCTGCTCGGCGGGATCGGCTTCGATATCGAAGAGCATCATATTTTTCGGCCCGTCGCCGCCGATTACTCCGGGATAGTCGCTCGGCCGGGCCTGCTCGTACGGGGCAAGAATTGTCACGCCGTCAGGGCCTCGCGGGTCCACCCAGTCATCGCCACGATTCGGCGCCGGTGCGGGCGGGCGCACGTGAAGTCTCCATTTCCCGCTCCTGACGGTCATCAAATTCGTACCATGCATCGCGAACAATGCCTCGTGCGGACTTTCAGCCCCGGCGTCGGTCAAGAGCGGCCAGATATTTCTGCCGTCAATAACGCGGTCTGACGGAATACCAACGCCTGCGGCTTTGAGGATGGTCGGCAAAATGTCGATGGTACCGGCAGGCGAATTGTTGACCACGCCGGCGGGAATCTTCCCGGGCCAGCGCGCAATCATCGGTACGCGAAGGCCGCCCTCCCACGTCCTGGCTTTCATGCCGCGAAGCCCCCCGGTGCTGCCGCCGTACCACGGGCCGTTGTCCGAAGTGAAGATTACCAGCGTATCGTCATCAAGCCCCAATTGTTTGAGTTTATCGAAAACCCGGCCAACCGAGAAGTCCAGCTCGCGAATGACATCGGCGTAGAGATCGTCGGGCGTCTGGGGCGTGTAAAAATCCTCGGACGCCGCCAAGGGTTTGTGCGGCATCGCGTGCGGCAGATATAAAAAGAAGGGATGCCCGGCTTTGGCGCTGCGCTCGATGAAATCCAGAGCCCTGTCGGTGTAGCGTTTGGTCAGCGTCGCCTGGACAACGGGAAATTCGACGACTTTTTCGTTCTCGACAAGCTGGACAGGGCGCATATCGTTCGAGTAGAGGATGCCGTAGTACTCATCGAAGCCCTGCCGGCGCGGCAGAAATTTCATCGTGTGACCAAGGTGCCACTTACCGATACAAATGCTGGCGTAACCGGCTTCTTTGAGCGCCTCGGCAATCGTAATCTCAGAGTGAGGCAGGCCCACTTCGTTCATACCCGAATCGGGCGAGGGATTGTACACGACGCCGTTCCTAAAGGGATAACGCCCGGTCAGAATCGTCGCCCTCGACGGGGCGCAATAAGGCGTGGGCACATAGAACCTCGTTAGTTTTGCGCCCTGGGCCGCCATGCGTTCGAGATTCGGCGTCTCGACGGGCGTTTCTTTCAGACCGAAACCACGGATGTCACCGTATCCGAGGTCGTCGGCGAAAATCAGAACGAAGTTCGGCTTCTT
>DQCG01000547.1 GCA_003533825.1 Phycisphaerales bacterium | reverse complement strand
AATAATATTAGACAGTAAAAGTAGACGCTTTGTCATTGTATTTCCTTTTGCATTTTTGCGTAAGTCAAGATGTTGTCCTATCCGATTAAAGGGTGACGCTGCATTCGGAGAGGAACTGTCTCCAGTACGACCAACATACAGACACTTCCCTCTTGGTGTAGATATCTTCCAAACATAAAGCCAAAAGCCACGTTTCAAAACTTGTCCATTAAAGGACATTCTATAAACTTCAAGCTCAGATTTGCTTTCCATCTTTACACTCTTCTCAAAAAAATGTTATTGTTTTCTTCTCAACATCACCGCACCCAAGCCGAGTCGCAAAACGGTAATCACAAATGCCAAGAAGGTGTTAATATGGCCTTTACTTAGGTATTTTAATGAATCGCCATTTGTCTTGGCAAGTTCCTTTAAAAATGCCTGCGACAAAAAGTTTCTCGCCCCATTCCACCAGCTTTTTTGCAAGACTTGGATTTGGAGCAAAGTTTGTTCCCAGTGTTTTCTCGTTTGCTTTACGAGTGTCTCCGCCAAGGAATTTGCCTTTACGGGTTTTTGCTTTTTCTACCCAATAATCATAGCATTCAAAGATCATTGAATTAAATCCCACAAATTTTGATGGACCAAAAGCATCTGTTGCTTCATCATATAACCAATAGCTTGTTCCTGTCAATAACTTACGCGCTCTGCTTGAATTGTCAGAAGAAGCCTTAGCCTCTCGATTGAAATTTCTGATGTTTGCGCGAATTTCCTTGATTCCGTTATGTTGTTTATTCACCAAATCAAGCGTACACTTTTTCATTTTCTCGCTCTTTCCTCAAACCATTTGAGAAACTTTTGAAAGTTTACCTGTCCGATACAGTCTTTGACAGGAATTAGGTGCAGATAGGCGTGCCTAGAAAAGTAAACCGCAAAGTTTTTTATCTCACAATCCTCCGGCAAACCGTTAATGCCGCCAATCCTATATAAGCAGTAATAGCCGATTAGCTGGTCAAAATATTTTCTCGGTAATTCTAATTTCTTTGTGGTCTTTATGTCAATGAGCGTATCGTCTATAATTAAATCAGCGTCCGCCCCTCCGACTAATTTAGAAGCCTCACCGAATGTAGGATTTAGCACACAAACTTTTTTTGCCTTAAAGAGCTTAGGAGTGACAATCTTGATCAAGTTCGTCAAGTCTTTTATGTCTTCATCGCTAACCGTGTCAAGTTCCACGTAGTCCTCCAAACTACCGGTTCTACAGATAATATCGAGATTGGCAAGCAACATCGCTGAGGTTAGAAGGGGCTTAATTATCTCGCCCGTTTTGAGATACAGTTGATATGCCTTTTTGGCTTCTGACAGGATATCGTTTATCTTGTGGAACATTTCCAAATCAGCTTTGTTTGGCTTTAGCTCTGGAACAAAGTCCACCTCACCTGTTCCAGCATGAATAGCAAACCCGTCTTTATACATGAACAAAACTGTAACTGCATTTTCTGCGACCCAGCGACTTTCGACCGCCTGTGGATTTAGTCGCTTTAGATAAAACCGCAAGAGGTAATCGAAAGCGGTTCCCATCAGAGAGTAATGTTTTGTCGATGGTGGTGCCAGTAACAGTTTTTGGACGGAAAATTTCGGGCTGGGAAATTCTTGTTTGAATCTTTCTCTTACGTCCTTATTTGCTACGAAACTTGTTAGGCTCATAATCCATTTTCTCCAAACCGCCCATTTCTCGCCCTCTCGCTTACCTTGCACTTACTTTGTTATAGCTAAAGCCTACTTTTTGCATAAAGTAAACCGCCTTAATGGAAAAACTTTATTCTAACAAATTTTATTTCCTTTGCACAACTTCATCTGGGAAATCCGGGATTAGTTTATTTGCCACCTTTACCACATCTACCATTTCCGCGACGTCATGGACGCGAACGACAGAGACGCCCGCCGCGGCGCAAAGGGCGACCGTCGCGGCTGTGCCGAAAATCCTCTCGGCGGATTTTTCTTTGCCGGTGATTTTACCGATGAATCTCTTGCGGCTCGTGCCGACAAGGACGCGGTAGCCTGCGGCGACGAATTTATCGATATTTCTCAAGAGCGAAAGATTATGCTTCGAAGTCTTACCGAAACCGATGCCGGGGTCGATGAAAATCATATCTTTTGATATACCGAATTTCCCGGCCCGCTTTGCCCGGCCCAGCAGGAACTCCAGAACCTCGCCGACGACATCATCATACTCCGGCTCAATCTGCATCGTCGCCGGCGTTCCCTGCATGTGCATCAAAACAATGGGCACCTGCCGCTCGGCCGCCAATTCGCCCATTCGCTCATCGCTCAAAGCGGTAATATCGTTTATCATCCCCGCCCCCGCTTCCAGAGCAGCCCTGGCAACTTCAAATTTATACGTATCAATACTGACCGGCACATCGGTCTTTTCGCAAAGTGCTTCGATGACCGGAACCACCCGTCGTATCTGCTCATCAGCCGAAACCGGGTCCGAACCCGGCCGGGTCGATTCGCCCCCGACGTCGATGATCGCAGCTCCATCAGCCGCCATTTTCAGACCATGCTCGACAGCCTTATCAGAATCGAAGAATTCACCACCGTCGCTGAACGAATCCGGCGTTACATTCAGAACCCCCATCACAAGACACCCATCCGAAAAATCCAATCTCCATCCCGGCCATGAGACAACATTGCTGCGACAGCTTTCGATTTTCACCTTTTTATTTTGCACTTTTGACTTCTTTAAATCCAATACCGATCAGTTTTTTGGCCAAAGCGGAATTCGTGTCTTCGAGAATCACTCTGGTATTCTGAAATTCCCTTCGGATGGAATAATTCTTCCGCAGGTTGTCGAAATGTTCGCCCCTGTTTTCCACCGGCTTGTCCAAAATCCGCCGCAGTCTCGTATCATCCTTGTCGATCCGATAAATTTTCTGCACAGAACTCAACAACACATCTTGATCGTTGGTGATGTTCGGATTGACCTTCAACTCCGGCACAGCAGGCTCGGGCAGAAAATCCCTGAGATCGAACTTTGGCTTCACGGCAAAATATTCGCATGCCGCCCTGTATATCATAATCATTCCCGCAATCTTGCCGTCCAGTGAATAGCCTGCGATGTGCGGGGTGCCGAGATCGACAATTTTCAAAAGTTCGATATCGATATTCGGCTCGTTTTCCCAGACGTCGAGCAAGACAGCCCGCAGCCGGCCCGAACGTATGGCCGATTTCAACGCACTGCTGTCAACCACTCCACCCCGGGAAGCATTTATAAAAACGCATCTTTGCTTAAGCGATTTGAAGAACTTCTCATCCGCCAGATGATATGTCTTATCCCGACCCTCGAACGTTAACGGTGTGTGGAATGTGATAAAATCACAATCGAAAACTTTTTCCAACGGCAGATACTTCGCATCGCCGGTCTGCCTTTGCAGAGGCGGATCATTCAGATAAACGGCCATCCCCATGGCCGCACATTTCTTCGCCACCCTGCTGCCGACATTGCCCACACCGATAATGCCGATCGATCTGCCCTCCAGGTCGAGAGCATATCTTTGTCCGATATCGAGCAGTCCGGCAATAACATATTCGGCGGCCGAGTTGGCATTCGAGCCCGGCGCCGATGCAAAACCGATATTGCTGCGGCCAAGGAAATCAATGTCGACATGGTCG
>DQCG01000521.1 GCA_003533825.1 Phycisphaerales bacterium | reverse complement strand
GAGTTGTTCGACCATATCCATATCGAGTTCGGTAACGAGGCGCGGAACAACGCAGCATGGTATCACTGCGGCGGATATAACGGGCCTGACTATTGGCGTGAACTAATCGACACGGGTAAAAGTTCGCCGTACTACAAGCCCGACATGCTCTTTCACACTGCCGGCCAGGCCTCGTACTCTGGCCGCAATGCCGGCATATTAAAAAACGCTCCTAATGCCGACCGTTTCTCCGTGGCGCCGTACCTGGTTTCGCAACTGAATAAAAAGGATCTTGAGATACTTGATACGGACGAGAAGCTTTTCCGCTGGGTTTTCGCGAAGCCGATTTGGCGGTCGCGTGATTCGCGCGGGGCGATGTTTCAGAATTACGAACTCGCCAGTGCTGCCGGCATCGAGCTTTCGATTTACGAAGTCAATCACCATACAACTCACGGCGACGCGCCGGTCGAGCCCCGCAACAAAATCGTGGCTTCCATCGCGGGCGGAATTAACGTTGCGAACGACATGCTGCTGATGATGCGCGAGCACAAGCTGCGGACGCAGTGTTTGTTCTCGCTTATTCAGCACAAGTACCGCGCCCACGGCGTCGGCGACATTTACCTGTGGGGAACGGCTCTGAACATGCGAAAAGGTCACGAGCGTTATCGTCCCACTTTTCTGGCCTGCATGCTCGCAAACAAGGTTATCGGGGGCGATATGGTCGAAACGATTCACCCGAAGAATGAACCGACATTCGATACCACCGGCTACTTCGCGTACAAGGGCGACGCCGAGACCATCAGGGATATTCCTGTCATCTGGAGCTATGGTTTTGCCGAAGGCCGCAGGCGGGGGCTGATCCTGATGAGCCTGGATGTTTCGAGCGCCCGGCCGGTCGAAATCGCCTTTGCCGGCAGAGCGGTGCGGGACGAGGCGGCAACATGGCGGCTGAACGCCGATACGATAACCGCGAACAATGAGTTCGAGGTCGGTCTGCCGCAGGTTACGGTCAGCCGTGACACTCTGAACAGTTTTGGTCCCGGCTATGAAATGATTTTGCCGCCGCATTCAATGATAGTGCTTGAATGGGAAGTTCGGTAGCGAGAAATAATGGCTGCACTTTCGGGGCCGGGCTTTCAGCCGTTGATTATTGATTATCGAGTTGTTCAACCACCTTTTGGTAAACCTGCTCGACTGTAATGGCTTTAATATCGTGTTTTGGGTTGTTGCTGTTTATGGCAAGGCCCCTGCTCTCCGGTTCGACCGCCATGATGCAGTGCTTCCTTCCGTAAGGTGTCAGCCTGTAAGGATTGGTGCGGCCGAACAGCAAAACAATCGGGACGCCTAAAGCCGCCGCAATATGTCCCGGGCCGGTATCATTGCTTATAACTACCCTGGCGCCTTTGAGCAGAGCTATGAGTTCACTTAAAGACGTTTGCCCGGCAAGGTTTACTATTGGAACATTGGCCTTTTCTTTCAAAATTTCAATAATGCCCGCCTCCGATGCAGAACCGGTCGCGACAATTGATGATCCGAACTGCGATGAAATCTTCTCGGCCAATGCGGCAAAACGTTCGATGGGCCAGCATTTATCTCTGTGGGCGGAGCTGGAAACAAAAACTGAATAATTGTCGTCTACAACTCCGTGACTTGCCAACAGCCTGCCGACCGAATCGGCGGCTTTGGGATTCTCAGGTAAAACAAACTCGACGCCAAGCTCGGTGGCACCGGCGGCCTGAATGATCTTTAAGTAGTAGTCAACCATGTGTATGCAGTTTATGTCCTGGGGGATCTTGTGCGTGTAGAAGATTGTGGCGAATTCCCTTGCGTTTGCCATTCCGAAGCGTTTTTTACTGCCGGAAAGCCAGGCTAAAGAAGCAGTTCTAAAAAGGCCCTGAAAGTCGAGCACGATGTCGAATTTGCTCCGACGGAGTCGCCGGACAAGTGACGCTAGAGCGCCAAATGCACCGGAATGGAACCACGCCTTGCCAAGAAGCTTGCGCTCAAAGACGATAATCTCTGTCAAATGAGGATGATTTTCGAGAAGTTGTGTAAATTCGGGCCGGACGAGCCAACTGATTTTGGCCTCAGGAAAACTCTTGTGCAGTGCCGTCAGCGCCGGCAGAGCCAGGACGATATCGCCGAGCGAGCTGGGTTTTGTGATCAGTATGTTCTTGTGGCTATTCGACATTAGTCTTTCGTTTATCGCATATCGTATTTCATTTCGTGCTTCACAAGAAGCGATTAATTGTTGGATTATTGTAAGCGATTGATTGATTTGAGGCAATCGGCATAAGAAAATTTAGAATTGAAATGCAAAAAGGCGGATTACATATTAAAATACAGGCATAGTATTGGTGTCTTATGGCTGAAAAAGGTAGATATATTTACGACTGGCCCAGGCCTATGGTTACGGTCGATGCGGTGGTCTTTAGCCCCTCAGGTGGCAGGACGCAGGTGCTGTTGATCAATCGAGGCAGGGATCCGTTCAAAGGCAAGTGGGCCGTGCCGGGCGGATTCGTGGAGATGGACGAGGAACTGGAGGACGCCGTGGCAAGGGAGTTGGCCGAGGAGACGGGACTGACGGGCGTGCAGCTCGAGCAAATGCATACTTTCGGTACCTGCGGTCGTGACCCCCGCGGCAGGCAGATTTCAATCGCATTTACCGGCATCGCAACGGAAGAACAGCAAAGCATGATCAAAGCCGGCGACGACGCGGCGAAAGCACAATGGTTCGATATAGAAAAACTCCCACGTGATCTGGCCTTCGACCATAGTGAAATGATTGCATTTGCTATCGAAAAATTAGGAGAACGGTGGGGCAAGTCCCACCCTGCAAATCCTTCGGGTAAACGGCATGAATGAGAACGTTGATATTTCGGTCGATTTTGCGGGATTGAAGCTGAGCAATCCGGTATTTACGGTTTCCGGGACTTGCGGGTATGCCGACGAGCTGAGTGACTTTATGGATGTCAACTGCCTCGGCGGATTTATTACCAAGAGTATTACGCAAAATCCCAGGAAGGGTAATGCGACGCCGAGGATTGTCGAGACTGATTCCGGGATGCTCAACGCAATC
>DQCG01000221.1 GCA_003533825.1 Phycisphaerales bacterium | reverse complement strand
TGCTTCGATCCGGTCGCCGGCTTTGAGGTAATTGCCGGTCGCCAGGCCCACGCCGGAAGGCGTGCCGGTGGCGATGATGTCACCCGGTTCGAGCGTCATCAGGTGGCTCATGAACGATACGATCTGTGCGACGGTATGAGTCATCTGCGACGTGTTGGCGTTCTGGCGGACCTCGCCGTTAACGGTCAGCTTCATATCGAGTTTCTGCACGTCCCCGATTTCGTCGGCGGTCAGCAGGTACGGCCCCATCGGGCAAAAATTGTCCGCCCATTTTCCGTTGAGCCAGTCGTAGAACTCGTCCCACGGCCGCTTCGCGCGGTTCTTCTTGAAAGTCACTGTCCTCGCCGAGACGTCGTTGACGATGGTATAGCCGGCGATTATCGAGAGGGCCTTTTCCACCGGCACGGTTTTGGCCTTTTGGCCGATGACGGCCGCAAGCTCGATTTCGTAGTCTATCGTCTCGCTGTAAACGGGCCAGGGTATCTCATCCCCGGGATTAGCCACCGCCGTAGCCGGCATGATAAACGGCCTCGGCACGGTCGTTAAACTCGGCGAGGCCGAAAGACCGAGCTTCATGCCCGCTTCCTTGATATGCTCGACGTAATTTCCCGCTAATGCGAGTATCTTGCCCGGCCGGGGAATCGGAGCCAGCAGCTTGACCGAATCGAGCGGTATTGGCTCTGCGCCGAATTCTTCTATCGCAAGAAGTTTCGCCATGCACGCAGTACCTCGTTCGAGAATCTCAATAACGCTCCCCGGCGGGTCGGAACCTCCCCAGGCCGATACGATGTCGATCAGTCCTTCACCTGTCAGAAGCCCGACGGAGACCGACCCTTCCTTAGAATAAGTAGCTATCTTCATAGCTCGTTTTATACCCTATTTCTATTGTGATGGGAACCGATAAGTTGGGAAATTGCCGGCTTGAGCAATCCCCCTCAAAAATATGCTTCATCTGGCTCCGGTTTTGGCCCAAAATTGGGTTTGATTGGCTTTGTTTTCGTGATTAAAAAACCGTTAATAATCACCAAAATCTCCATAAATCTATGTCATTACTAACTTAATGCCATTTTTCCCATTTTAACATTGGGTTTGTTTTTTCAAATCACTTCCTGTCAGACACGGATTTACACCGATTTACACTGTTGTTTGAACCACAGAGAGTACAGAGGCCACTGAGAAATATTCAATAGTAAATAATAAATCGTCAATGGCATGGCCTCCTGTATTCTGTATTCTGAATTCTGTATTCTGTATTCTATTTGTTTATCATTATACTAAATTCAACCCCAAAAATCAAGGATTTTCTCAAAAAAACTCCATTACACGGCGTTCATTATTCGTATTGCGTCGTGAGTATTGCGTATTGCGTGCTGCGGATAAGTAACTAATTTCATAGCCCGCTCTTAAACCCTATTGCCGCCGGGATGAGAATAGGCAAATTCAGAAAAGAATTCATTGATTTAATTGACAATCTCGCTTGCCTTTACTATAAATTGGATAGACGCGAGGTCTTGTTGTGAACAATGAAATCAGAAAGGTAGAAAACTATGTGGGAGCTTGTGGAGCAGAATGCAGGCACATTCATCACCTCATCAATAAGCACCTTCGCAGGGATAATCGTGGGTGGATTCATAACGTGGTTAGTTTCACATCACCACTACCAGAAGGCCAGTATTGAATTGAGAACAGAGACTGAAAAGAGCCGAAAACTCATTAAACTTATACTCTGTGTTCTGGAGAAGAAAGGTTGGGCCAAACTTCAGCGAGATAAGAACGGCAACATTGTAGGCTTTAGCTTATTGGAAATAGCGGTACACGACAACGTGACAGTCAGGGATGCTACGGCGGTAAAGGTTGTAAATAAAAAAGACAAATGACTCCAGGCTAACCGAATAACACTATCAAAAACACATAAACCACACAACAAATCGAAAATCTCAGACAAGGCCATAGCGGTTTATGGGTCGGGTGAATTTATGGATTTGATTTTTTCCTTGCACAATAAATGTATATTCTTTAGGATTTTAATGTGCTATCGGGATTATCCTTTTAAAAATAGTTCATTTCGAGGCGAAAGATGTCAACGATAATCATCACAGTTATCACACTTTTAATTTTCTGTATCATTTTGGTCATTGCAATAATTGTTTTGAAGAAAATTCACCCCGATTTACATAAGATTAGACTCAAACCATTGGGCTTCGCTGGTCCTGAGGCGGAAGCCCAATTCAAAGAACAGATAAATAAACTATCCAAAGCTACTGAGGAAGAAGGCCAGATTAAGCTTGAATATACAAAAGTAAAATCCTTAAATTCTCAAGAGGAGCGTATTAAACAACTTGAAAAGCAGAACGAAATCCTTAGCAAAGTGCTTCTTGGAACATCCACTGTTGCCATAAGCACCGCCACACCATATCTTGACCCGGAAAGAATATCGTATTTTAAGCGAATTCGTGACCAAACCTACAAGCATGTCGCCGAATTGGATGCCCACTCAGATGTTGTCGAATATGCGTATCCATTGATTCGTGAGTGTTCGACTTGCTACTCATTCAAACAGATTTCTGAGTCTGATAAAGGTATTTGTAAAAAAGATCAAAAGGAACACAGTCCTGACGATGTTTGCGATGCTTGGGAGTCTTACCCAAAATTGTAACAATCAAAGGGTACATATAGATACCATATATCACTTCACAAACACCTTAACCACTGACAAATCAATAAACTCAGACGGTGTCATCACGAAATATCGATAAGGGCGGGATTGTTACCCTGTCAAATCGCAGTATTTCTCAACTGTATCAAATAAAACTGGAATCTTGCTTTTCTCCCAAGAAACAAGAGCAAACTTTAGACCCGTTTCTTCCGTAAAACCGCGAATTGTCAAACTATGTTTTTCAAAATCGTAAGATGCAGGAAGTTGGTTGTCTCTCGTACGTATAATAAGTTGTAAAAGGTGATAATGATAATTCTCAGTGTTTGCACCTTCTCGTGAAAGTTTGGAATATTGACAAAGTCGCTCGTCAAAAAGTGCTGCAATGTCTTTGATATTGAGGGCATGAGTGAACAGTTCAATGAATTTATCTGCAAAATCTGTTACGATGACTTCCCTTCTCTTTGGTCTGTTCATGAACAACCATAGGTCGAGCTGGAGGTACAAGTAGCATCCAAGCTCAAAAAGCGTCGCATCTCCTGAATAATGTTGGCTTGCATCAAGTACAAATCCTTTCATTTCTTTAGGGACAATGTCTTTTGAATTCTCATCGCCGAAAGTGGATAATATCCACATTGATGTTGCAAAAAGTAGTTCTTCCATTGGAAGGTCATTTGATTGGTCGATTTCCCGCTCTTTATTCTTTGACCATATACGCACATAAGAATGCTTATCTCGTGACGAACCTCCGAATAGTTTGGAAAACATACCCATATTATTCCCCCGCTTTAAAAGAAACTATTGTTCACATACATTCCGCACATCATTCTATATTTATCATAGCACGACCATTCCTGAATTGGAAAGTTCGTCTTAGACAGCCTTAGAATATCCAATCTTACAACACTTATCAAGACAAAATTGTCAATCTAAGCCAGGGCCTTAGCGGAGTATGGGTGGAGTGGGATGGAATTGCTGTTTTAGCCTTGCGACCGATTCGGATAATTGCTATAATGATGAATGGGTGGTAGATTTATTCGACGTTCCGTTCGAGGACAAGAATATGAATTGGGATACACATAGCTTCGCTGAAGATAATCAGAGTCGGGGGATTGAAGCACGCTCAATCTGTGTTAAAAGGAGACGGGATGTCTGGCAAAAATGAATTAAAATCTATCGCTATTGAAGTAAACATGTTATTGAGCAAATATATAGATATTAACGATGCTTCACTCAAGTTTTCTTGGAGGAAGATTATTCCCTTACCATTCATCTTCCAGCCGATAATTTTTAGTCAATTATGCACTTCTGCAAGACAAATCCTTTCTCAATTGGAAAACTGCAATCAGAATATCAGCAATTTACCAGAAGGTCTAACACAGGAAGAAATTTGTTTCGCAGACTTCTTGTCTGGATATTGTGTGGCGTTAATAGAAACTGTTTCTTTACTTGCTGGAATACTCGAACAACTTCGTCTCAAAAGCGAACATTCAAAAGGGTACAGTTTAGCAGAACATAATAAACGATTTGCTTTGTATAAAGAAGCTGTTGACAGATATATGTCAATGGGTGACCAGTTAAATGAATTGTACCAAGAAATTGCCTGATTCCATTCGGCCTCATAGACAAATTTATTATACGTAGATGGTTCATCAGTCTCACTGTCGAATTCTTCTCGCTCGTAATTCTTATACCTGATTTCTTTCGTCTTACTACTGGTCAAGATTTACCACATAACACCCCAACACCACCACCGTACTACCCATTAACCTCTAGATATTCACATAAGAACTACCACGCAAACCTCTATGGAGCTAAATTTTATTACGAGCGGTAGCCATTGACTGTGTGCATTGTCGGGTACTACTGAGCCTCAAATACGAATTCCTTCATCAGTTCGGCGTTGTCGACCCACATTACGAAGAACGGGGATGCCGCCGGGTCGCGTTTTTTTATGTAGATAAGGAATGGCCTGTTGAAGTGGAAATGCCGCAGTTGCGGGGCGCCTCCTAACGGCGGAATGACAATTATAGCATCCGATTTCAAGATAACTCCTGTCCGGCCGAGTGTGAAGTCTATCATCTGCAAGGCTTTCTGGATGAAATATCCCTGGTCCAGCCACGGCTGGTTTCCGAGTGCCTTGCCCTGAAGCTCCGTGAAGTGATGCGTTAGTTTATAGAGCACATCAGGAACTATCAGACTGTCGCCGGGCTGTTCGCCAAAACGTCCTCCTGTTACGGCGGGCCGGAGCTTTCGCATTTGCTCGTAGTTCGGGTCCTGCGTGAATTCGGAAATCTTCCGCTCAACGAAGTCCACGGTTTCGCCGAGATTTTCCTGCAGGGGCACGCAGGCAAGCACGACCTGATACGGATTAGTATATGTACACAAATCGACCGCGAACTCGGTCTCGCTCGTCTGATCGCCTTGCCTGTAGTAGAGGACATCAACCTGTTCGCGGGCCATATTCTCGCTGTCTGAGTCCGGGCGAGTGCAAAAGGATGTGACTTCCGTAACCGTGCCGTTCGAGTCCCTGAAGCCAAATTCATTATTGCCGGCATAGAACGGATACTCGAATTCGATATCCACGTTCAGGTAAGAGTAGGCAATAATCGTTTCGGGCGGCAGACCGTTCATGTCATTAAAAACGGGCGCCGGCTCGGACGGGAAAAGCTGTGTCATCTCATCCTGGATTTCTGCGATTATATCTTCTTCCAGGAAGCCTGCTGCTGCGAAGAACGATTCGGCCTGGAGATCGTCAGGGTAAAACTCCGCCCGGTTCAGACTGTCCGCCAGCTCTTCTGCGCCGATAACCTCAACAGGCTCGCCAATAATGTACAGCTTGAG
>DQCG01000280.1 GCA_003533825.1 Phycisphaerales bacterium | reverse complement strand
GAACGATTAGTTTTCTTCGCATTTTACCGTACCTGTAGCGTGGGTGATTGTGATTGTAAAAGTTTTGCCCGAATCCGAGATGACCAGTTGTGTATCGCTTGATGCCTTTAGATTTCCCAGCGGTCCGAATTGGGAAGTGCCGCCGTCGGTGCAGCTTATATTCGAGTCGATAGAGTGAGAATCTATCGTTTCGGAAGTCTGAAGGTTCTTTATCTCGTAGCCTTCGTACGGTTCACCGCCGGTCATATTGAGTGTGAAGCCGGATGGATTAAGGGCGGCATCGGAAATGGCAAGCCGGCGGCTGTGGCGAAGATCGGTGACGATTTTCCCGGCGAGGGCATCTGCTTTCAGCCCGGAGGTGGCCGAGAGGTTGAGTCGCGGCACGGCGATAGCTGCTATAATGCCGATGAAAATGACTATTATCACCAGCTCGATCAGGCTGTAACCGGTTCGGTTCTTTGCCATTAATGCTTTTCTCGTTCAGAGTTCAGCGTTCCGCGTTCTGCAGCACGCAGTACACAGCACGCAGCACGAACTCAGCACGAACGTTAGGGATGGTTGTGTGCGCTTCTGTCAACTCTGTTGTTTACCAGTACATCAGGGTAGTTCGCATCAGTTACAGGGCACTGGGGCGGGCCATCCGGGAAATAAGTAGTAGAGTTGGTTATTACCTCCAGGTTGGCCGGATAAATATTATCATTTTCGGCCGCGTATAGCTCAATCTGAGAGTTGATTATATCAATGTTTGTCGCACACGCGTTTTTCTTGGCCGTATCGGCACTTTGGGTTAGTCTCGGAATCGCAATTGCAGCAAGTGCACCCAGGATAAGTACTACAATCAACAGTTCGACTAATGTGACGCCGTTTTTGTTACGCATTTTTGCTCCTTTGGGATTCCCCCACCTCAAAAACATTTACAGCTATGCCTGTAATTTCGGAGTAATAGGAATGGTACTTTTAGGATTTTCTGGAGAATCTCTGTATTATTCAATATGACTCATATAGTCGAACATCGGTAAATACACGCTCATAAGTATAAAACCGACGATTAGACCCAGAATTATCGTCATTGTCGGCTCGATTTTTACCAGCAGGGACTTGAGCATTCTATTGATGTCTTTGTCAAGAAAATCTGCTCCTTTGTCGAGCATGTCCGATAAGGTTCCCGACTCTTCCCCGGACGCCGCAAGCTGTATGATAACCGGCGGGAAAATACCGCTTTGTTTCAGTGAATCTGTCACGGTATTGCCTTTTTGTATCGATTTCTGCAACTGGCCGGTTATTTCCGTTATCTTTGCATTATCGACGACTGCGCCTGCAACTTCCAGGGCTTTGACCAATGAAACACCGGCCGAAGCCAGCATGGCAAAGGTCCTGATAAAGCCGGAAGCGACGGCCAAACGATAACATCTTGCCAGAACCGGCATTTTCAGTTTGAACGAATCCCACCTGGTTTTCAGATTTGTTTTTTTCCACAACAGTCTCAGCAGCAATGAAGTTGCTATTATAATCAGCAGTATCACCCACCAGCCGTTTCTTACAGTAGTGCTCAAAGTGATGAGAGCCTGTGTGGGGCCCGGCAATGGTACATGCATTTGTCTGTACATCTTGGAAAATACCGGAACGACGAAGATTACCAGAAAACCAACCACGAGAAAACACATAATGCCCACGATTATCGGGTAAGCAAAGGCCGACTTTACCTTGTGCCTGAAATCGGCTTGTTTTTCCAGATAGATTGCACTGGCCTGTAGCGTCTCCGAGAGCCTGCCGCTTGTTTCGCCGGCTTCGAGCATCCCGAGGAAAAAATTCGAGAATATGTTGCCGTGTTTTCCGAATGCGTCTCTTAGTGATGAACCTGTTGCGACGCTTTGCCTGATTTCTGAGAGTAAACGCCTGAATGAACGATTTCGGGTTTGTTCCTCGAGCGTTTCGAGACATCTGATTATCGGCAATCCAGCCGAGCACATTTCTGCAAGCTTGTAGGTGAAAGTGACAATCTCATCCGGAGTTATTCTTACATATTTCGAGACGCCTGATTTTTTTCGTCTGGCCTTGAGCAGGGTGTCGCCCATCTTGGCAAGGTCTCTGCGGAGAGCGGCAACGCTGTCGATCCCGTCGTAAATACCGGATATTTTGTTGCCGTTTTGGTCCGTAGCCGTGTACTCATACGCAGCCATTATTCGGCCTCCATATCAACGAGGCGTCGTAATTCTTCGAGAGTAGTTGTGCCGTTTAGAACCTGCTCGATGCCGTCTTTTCGCAACGTTTTCATCCCTTCGGCAATTGCCTGCTGTTTGATATTATCATCGTTGTCTGCATTGATTATCATCTTGCGAATTTCGTGTGATACGGCCAATATCTCGTATATTGCCTTGCGACCACGATATCCGGTATGGTCGCAGTCGTCACAGCCGCCGCCGCGATACATCTGAACCGTCTTGCCGTCGTTGGAAGAATCGAATCCGTCCGAGACGAGCTCGAGTTCCTCGGGCGAGGGCGTATACGATTGTCTGCACGCCGGGCAGGTTGTTCTGATTAGTCTCTGGGCCACTGTCCCCAAAAGCGCCGAGGCGACAAGAAATGGCGGAATGCCGAGGTTCATCAGACGCGAAATTGCACCTGCGGCGTCGTTTGTGTGCAGGGTGCTCAGGACCAGATGCCCGGTAAGAGCCGCACTGACGGCGATTTCCGCAGTTTCCTCATCGCGAATTTCACCGATGAGTATGATATCCGGGTCCTGTCGCAAAATGCTCCGCAGGGCACATGGGAAAGTCCTTCCCACGGCCGGTTTAATCTGGACCTGGGTAACGCCGTCGAGACGATATTCGACAGGATCCTCGACTGTCACGATATTTCTCTGAGGTGTATTGATCAATTGAAGAATCGAGTACAGCGTTGTTGTCTTGCCGCTTCCGGTCGGGCCGGTCAGCAGAAGCATGCCGTAAGGATTTTTGACGAGCGACTTGAATTTTTCACGGTCCCCGGCGCAGGTCACGATAGTCTCGATGGACCATTGCTTTACACTTTTGTCGAGGATTCTGATTACGATCTTTTCACCTCCGACCGCGGGCAACGATGAGATCCTCAGGTCGTAATCGTGCCCGTCATGGGTCATCGTGATATGCCCGTCCTGGCCGATACGCCGTTCGGATATATCCATTTCGGCCAGAATCTTGATATGCGAGACCACTTCCTGCTGAACGGACGCCGGAACGTCGATGGTATCTCGCAGCAGACCGTCGATTCGGTAACGAACCCTCATATCCGGCAAGGCGGGCTCGATATGAATATCGCTGGCCTTGGCGTCGACCGCACCGGTGATAATCGACCACACAAGCCGGGTGACAGGATCGTCCGACTGACGCGATGATTTGTCCGCAAGCTTTGCACGGTCCGGCTCTTTGGCGCCGGCATCCTGCTTAAGCCGCATTGAGGCGATGGCCTGGCGCGTGGCGTTTTGCACATTAAAGTGGTACCTGACAGCCTGTCTGATTGCAGTCGGCGTGGCGGCCAGAGGTACGACCTTGCAGCCGGTTCGAATCTCTATCTGGTCTCTCACAACAAGATTCAAAGGTTCGCTCATGGCGACCCGCAGCTTGTTATCGGCCCTGGCCACAGGAATCACATTATGCTGATTGGCAAACTCCGAAGATATCATGTGTGCGGCGTTCGGATCGACCATGTCCGAGGAAAGGTTTACGAACTCAATCTTATTGCTGGTTGCGATCACTCTGGTTGCCTGCTCTTCGTCGAGAATATTTTCTTCCCGGAGAATGCTCATCAGAGGCTGTCCGCTCTCAGTATGCCTGTCGAGGACGGCCTGGATAACGTCCGGGTCGCCGATCTCCTGGCAAAGTGATGTAATTATCGGATCTCGATTTTTCATAATAACAGTATCGACACGGCCTTGCGATGACTTAAAGACAAATATCGTCAGGAACATTTTGGGGGCACACGGCGGTGTCCGCCGGACGGGCGGCAACCTTGGCCGAACTCTACGGCTCTGAGTGCCGCGGAAATTTTAGAAGTAGCTGATGATTAATGCCGATACTTTTCACCTGAGAGGTTTGACGGGCGTTTGGTGCTGGAGGGCCGGAATGCCTCGTCTTCGCTCGGCATGAAGGCTCCCTTCTTCACCCGGGCGGAGTCGAGGGGCGAGCGGAGTCGAGGGGGTGAACGAATTTGAATTATGCAAAGGACTGGAAATGAAAGACACTGTTGAGCGTCCTGAAGAAATCGTAACTGTCGCACATGACACCACGGTCAAGTCGGCCGTAGACATGATGTCCGGCAATCAAATCGGGTGTCTTATCGTTAATGACCCCGGCGGTAAATTCGCAGGCATCGTGACAGAACGGGATATCGTCAGCCGGGGGGTTGCCCGCTCGGTGGACCTTGAGACTACCACCGTCGGAGAGATTATGACGCCGCACGTGGTCTCGTGCTCCGTCGGTACTCCCGCCGGTCGAGCGCGGGAGATTATGGCCGCAAATCACATCCGTCACCTTCCCGTCATTGACAACGGCGTGGTTGTCGGAATTCTCTCTGCTCGCGATCTGATGGGCCAGCAACTGCTTGAGGACAGGGCGGCGGCTGAAGAGGTTGCGATGCTGTCCAATTGCCTCAAGAGTATAGAACTTGGTGAAGCAGCCGATACGGTCACCAAAGAAGTGCCCAAGCTTTTTCAGGCAACACGGTGCCTGCTGTGTCTCTGGGGTACGCCGGACGATTCTCGTGAGATGTGTGACAAGCCCCCGGCCGTGGCAAGCAATAATGAGTGTTTGTGCGGCAAAGACAACCTCACATGTCCGGCCGACTACAATGAACTGTTCGGCGAGAACGAATTCTACCGTGACAGCGTTCCGGATGAATGCCGGAACGCAGGTGCACAAGGACCGCGTTTGTTGATTCCGCTGTCGATCTCGGGTTTTAAAGAAGACGCCAAGGAACAATTGTCCGGCTATCTGTGCATGTGCGGATTGGCTCACAGCAGCATAGTCAACAGGGAGCTGACTTCCTACAAGGCGAAACTTACGCGGGAGATTCTGACGTCTCATCTTACCAACGCCAGTCTCTATCATCAGGCGAGGCTTACGTCCCTGACCGATGCACTCACATCAGTGGGCTCAAGGAGACTTCTCGAAGATAAGCTCGAAGCGGAATGCGCACGTGCCAAAAGATATAAGCGTCCATTCTCCGTTGCGATCATAGACCTCGACAATTTCAAAACTATTAATGATGTATTTGGCCATGCAACGGGCGACGATGCGCTCAAAAAACTTGCCGAGTGCATGAAGAGCCAGAAGAGAATCCCGGACATACTCACCCGCTATGGTGGTGACGAGTTTGTCATCCTGATGCCGGAAACCACAGCAGAAGATGCTCTGACGTTTCTGGAGAGAATTCGGGCGAAAGTCCAGCAAATACAGGTGGCGAAAAATGTCTTGATGACAATCAGTTGCGGGATTTCGCAAAGCATGCCGGATTTCAGCGACTCTTCCAGCGAGGTAATCCGCAGGGCCGACCTGGCTCTGTACGAAGCCAAGAGTGCCGGCCGGAACTGTGTAAAGCTCTGGGATAAAAAGATGTCGAAGGTTCTAAAAGCCGGCGACATCGAGTTTGAAAGGATTAAGAAGCTCAAAAGACGTGTTGCCGGCCTCTCGGAGCAGGCGGAGAGGATGTTTATTCAAAGCATCTGGGGATTGGTCCAGGCCCTTGAGGCTAAAGATCCGTATGCGAAGAAACATTCCGAAAGTGTCATGCACTATGCCATCGGCATTGCCGAGACGATGAAAATTCATCCCAAACAGTTAGAGGTTCTTCGCCGGGCCGCTATGATTCACGACATCGGAAATATCGGGGTTCCGGATGCAATTCTATCCAAACCGGGAAAGCTAACGCCCCGCGAACGCAAGATTATCGAGCAGCATCCGCTCATCGCCGTGCGCATCCTGGACAAGATGAGTTTCCTGGAACAGGAGGTCGCCATTATCCGGGCCCATCATGAGAAATGGAATGGCCAGGGCTATCCGGACGGTCTTGTTAGTACTTCAATACCGATTGGCGCTCGCATTTTGGCTGTAGCCGATACGTTTGACGCTCTGACATCGGATCGTTCTTATCATAATTTGCGGTCCATTGAAGAGGCGATCGAGATATTGACCGATTCATCCGGGTACGATTTCGATCCCGAGCCCGTTAAAGCGCTGGTCTCGTGGGTCCGGATGGTGCAAAGCCAGTTTGGCAATCCGGATCAATTCACGCCGGAGGATTTGCTGAATTCACAAAAATATCTCGACGAGAGCTCTATGACTGAGCTTGTTGCTGATACTTGCGGAGCAGATATTTGATATTGTGTATACGGGTATTGAAAGGCGGGTGGGATGAAAAATAAATACCCAGGTCAAGCCGGCCGGTAGGGTGACTCAGTTTGGCCAGGCGTGAGAATAACCGCACGCAGGCATCCGGCTCGTAACCGGCGGCGGCGGTCAGACGCACTCCCAGCTTATCGGCTTCGGACTCCATATCCTGTGCATAAGCGCTCTCGAGAAATTGCACTCCCACCTTGCGCAGCCAGCCCGAAAGGATTCCGCGAATCGGCGCTGCCCTGGATGCGGCGGCAATTGCTGAATTGCTGACGATACGGTTCATCGCGTGCCCCCGGATGACGTGACTCATCTCGTGGCCGAGTATGAACGCAATCTCGTTTTTGTCCTTCCGGCATAGTTCGACCAGCGATTGGGTTACAAAGATGAATCCGCCCGGCAGAGCAAAGGCGTTAGGCTCGTTGCCTTCGACAGTTTCAAATCTGAATGTACGATACTTGTTGGTCGTGCAGGAAGCCAGACGGCCACCTATTTCATTTAGGGTTTTGTCGATCTGAGGGTACTGAGCACGGCCCAATTGCTGTCTGATTTCATTCGCCAGGTCCTGGCCGACCTGGTGTTCGACTTTGATTGCGTCGGCTTCGCTGCCGGTGATCGATTGCCACATCCACCTGGCCTTGCGAACCTTCGGACCGACCTTTCTGCCCAAATTATAGAATAAACCGCTCACTTACGTTCTCTTCTCGGGAGCCCAATATAAAGACAAATGAGAGTGTTGGGACTCGAACCCAAGACCTACGGCTTAAAAGGCCGTTGCTCTACCAACTGAGCTACACTCCCGAAAAATTCTAAGTTGCGGTAATATAACAACTTTCCAAACATGCGTCAACAATCTTTTTAGCCTCCAAAGAGGGGCGTACCAAAACGTACCAATTTTTGACGCAGACCCTGGGCAGTTGCAGCCCTTGCTCGGCCGATTAAATCATCAGCTACAGCAAGGTAAAATTCGTGAGTTGTAGCAAAACTTGA
>DQCG01000259.1 GCA_003533825.1 Phycisphaerales bacterium | reverse complement strand
GTAGTATATATACTACATAACAGCTAATACATCTTTGAAAAAAACTGCTATTTAAGGTAATTTTACTGTTTTCAGTAATTTAAGATGAGATAAAATATATTACCACAAGTAGTATATATACTACTTGTGGTTTCAAATAATTAAGGAAAAATATAGATGGCGACTATAAAAGACAGATTATCGATAGCAAAAGATGATATTTTCGACTTTTTCGAGTCATCTCAACAAAAGTGTTTTGACCTAAAGAAGATGACAGGAATACTTGATGAAAACAGAAAAATCTGGCGACTGGGAAATACTTCACGATTTACCTTTATAGATTTTTTGATTGAAAAAGGGCAGTTAAGTCAGTCTATATTTGAGTTTCCGGACAGAAATATGCATCGCTACACTTGGGGTCAAGTGCCCTTATACGAGTTGATTCTATCCCTGATGCCAAAAGGTTACTTTTCACATTACACTGCAATGTACTTTCACAATTTAACAAAGCAGATTCCTAAAACGATATACCTAAATTGTGAACAGACACCTAAGCCTAAATCCGAAGGTGGATTAGATCAAAAGCGTATTGATTTTGCTTTCAGAATGAAAACAAGAATTTCCAATAGAGCAGCAGACTATAACGAGTACAAGATATATTTGCTAAATGGGAAAAACACCGGTAATACTGGCGTAATTGGAATAGACGGACCTGACAACTCAAAAGTTCGTGTAACAAATATCGAAAGGACTCTGATTGATATTGTGGTAAGACCGGAATATGCCGGCGGCCCCTTTGAAGTTTTACGTGCTTATAAAAATGCAGCGGAAGTCATTTCAATTAATAGATTGTCGGCAATGTTAAAAAAAATCGATTACATCTATCCATATCATCAGGTCATAGGCTTTTATATTGACAAATGCGGCGCCTACAGAAATTCGCAAATAGAACTGTTAAGGAAGCAGGAAATAGTTTACGATTTTTATTTAATGCATAAGATGAAGAAACCGAAATATTCCTCAGCATGGAAATTATACTATCCTGAGGGCTTGGCATAAATTATTACATAGAGAATCTACATACTCAAAGTAGTAATCGTAATCTTTTAATGAAACATCAGGTTTAACGGTGTCCTTCAGTGAAGAAAAATCAGGAGCGTGGAAATCTTTGTAATCTTTAATATATTTTAGCAGTTCTAAAGGCACTTCTTTTGCTGAAAACACTTTTTTCATTAAATCCAAATTATCATCTGAGGTAATGTTAATGTCAACGAAATAGCTTAATATAGTAAAAATATCAAAGAAGTCTCTTGCTCGAGCAGTTGCAGTCTCACGCCTATATTTGTATTGTTTCATTTGCTGGCAGATGGACCGTAATTTTTCAAAGACAATCATTTCGGGAGAATAAACAAAGATCGAATATCCTCCCAAATCATATTCTCTTTTATGATTACAATATTCACCTTTGCTGATTTGAATACTAAAAGTCTTTTTGTTCCTTGTTCCGACGACAGTAGCGTTACGTCGAAGATCATCAAAAGAATCTTGCATTGCTTCAAATGTTATATGGTCAACAATTTTGAAATTGACATCATATCCGCCCCAAAAGTCAGGCATGTCAGGTTTTGTTTCTTTGGGTCTTGGCGTGATTTTTAAATCAAAGATATGGTACCCATTTTCAAGAAACGACTTTTCAAGAGTTTTCCCTATTCTATTGTAAAAAGTCTCAGGACAATCAAAGTCCTGTTCCATAGAAAAATCTAAATCAATAGAAGAGCGATTTGCAATTTTATAAACGATATCTAAAGCATTTCCACCCTTTAGGACAAGAGTTTCCATCAGCACATCGTCTGAAAACATAGCAATGATTGCAAGTTTTTTTATCTCTTCTAATTTTTTCAAGTCCATAGAAATAGTAAAGTAATGTTAATTTAGTATTCAAATGTTGAGTTCAACTTTTCTACTGAGTTCTTTTCGATATTTTCTACAAATAGGCATTACGTCATTTCTTATGAAATCGTTTCTATTCGTTACTTATTACCTATGAATTAAATAAAAAGGGCAATACACATCCCGTAACAAACCTGCCGGCATCGGAGCATAAAAAAGCGACGCTTTCCGCGATATCCTGCGGCGAAGTATTGGGACGCTTTTGCCATGCAGGGCCATGGTCACACAGTTCGATAGCTTCTGATAAGCTTTCTATTGCAGGCACAGGTCCGGGGGCGATAACATTGATTGTCACACCATTACACCAGGCTTGGTCACGCGCTTTGAGCATGGCATGTACTCTGGCGGCTTTGCCTACATTGTAAGAGTAAGCAGGTGAGTCGTAAGGCGGTAATAGGGCGATACCAATGACTCTACCCCACTTTCGTTTATACATTTGCGGTAGTACAAGAGGCATCATATTCAGGAAAGGCGCAACTTCCCGCCGAACATCCTCTATAGCGGCGGCGGAGTCGAGCTTGTCCACAGGTTCCGGATGCCAGCCTGCGCCGGGATTGACGAGACAAACATCGACTTGTCCAAAATGTTCAATAGTTTCGTTCACTAAATGTGAGCATTCATCGGCTTTAAATACATCCGCTTGTACGGCAATCGCACTGCCGGCATGGCTCTTGATTTGGTCGACTACAGCTTGTGCCTGCTCTTTACTCTTACGATAATTTACGGCAACTTTTGCACCTTCACGAGCCAGCGTCAGCGCGATACTGCGTCCCATACCCCTGCCTGCAGAACCTGTTACTAAAGCTACTTTATCCTTCAACTCCATTTTCTCTTTAGACTTTCAGTTCTACTTTTTTACTGAGCGTTTTCCGGTATTTCCTGCGGATTGGCATTACGATACTTCTGATGAATTCATCGACCTGCTGTGGTGCACGGCCGATGTATGCATCCGGGTTGAGTATTTTCTCGAAATCGATCTTGGCGAATGCGATGTCCGCTTTTAGCCGGCCGACCAGGTCGTTCGGTTTTCCGAGCTTCTTGACCTGCGCGGCGGCGGCGTGCGAGTGCAGCCGGATTTTCTCGTGCAGCTCCTGCCTGTTGCCGCCGGCCTTTACCGCCGCCATCAGGATGTTCTCGGTGGCCATAAAGGGCAGCTCGGACGCAACGCGTGCGGCGATGACTTTCGGATAGACCACAAGCCCGTCGGCAACGTTGATAAGAATCTCCAGAATCCCATCGACGGCCAGAAACGCCTCCGGAATAACTATACGCCTGTTGGCCGAATCGTCGAGCGTTCTTTCGAGCCACTGCTCGGAAGCGGTCATCTGCGGGCTGGAGGCCAGGCTCAGAACAAATCTGCTAAGGGCGGTCGTCCTTTCACAGCGCATCGGATTACGTTTATAAGGCATCGCCGACGAACCGATCTGCGATTGCTCGAAAGGCTCTTCGATTTCCTTGAGATTTGCGAGCAGCCGGATATCGTTGCACATCTTGTGAGCCGACTGCGCGATAGAGGCAAGGGCATTTACAATGAGGGCGTCGATTTTCCGCTGATACGTCTGGCCCGTTACGGCACAGATTTTTTTGAAGCCGAACGCCGAGGCCACCGCCTTATCGAGCTGTTTGACTTTGCTGTGGTTGCCTTCGAAGAGCACCAGGAACGAGGCCTGCGTGCCGGTCGTGCCTTTGACTCCTCGAAAGGGCAGCGTTTCAAGCCGGTGCTCGATTTCCTGAAGGTCCATCGCGAACTCGTAGCACCACAGCGTCGCCCTTTTCCCGACGGTGGTCAACTGGGCCGGCTGATAATGTGTAAAACCCAGCGCCGGTAGCGAACTGTGTTTCTTCGCGAACTTGCCGAGCAGATTGATTACCGCGGCGAGTTTACCGGCGACGATCCGAAGTCCTTCCCGCATGATAATCAGGTCGGCGTTGTCGCCGACGTAGCAGCTTGTCGCTCCGAGGTGGATGATCGGCTCGGCCTTCGGCGCCACGTCGGCGAAAGTATAAACGTGCGCCATAACATCATGACGGAATTGCTTCTCGTAGCGAGCGGCCTTTTTGAAGTCGATGTAGTCGAGTTGCCTGGCCATCTGTTTTATCTGGTTGTTTTTTATATCGAGACCGAGCTTCTGCTGGGCCTTTGCGAGCTCAAGCCAGAGTTGGCGCCAGGTGGTGAATTTTTTCTGAGCCCCGAAAAGCTCGGCCATTTCCCTCGAAGCGTTTCTTTCGACCAGAGGACTTGTATAAACATCTGTATCTTTTGCCATTTTTGTCTCGATTTATAAATTTATTCACATTAACCGGCCGATTCGTACTGTCATCCCTGCGAAAGCAGGGATCCAGGAACGCAACGGCTTTAAATGGATTCCCGCTCCCCGCTTTCGCGGGGACAAGTTTACACCTGCAAAAGCAGGTGCGGGAATGACACTTGTAGGGTGGGGCAAGCCCCACCATCATTTATTCTTGTTTTTGACTTTTGCCTCGCGTTTGGCTAATAACCGCTCTATCTCTTCGATATCTTTTTCGCTGAGATTCCAGTCGGCCGCCGGGGCGGTTTCGATAATCTGGGAAGGTCTTCTCGCGCCGACTATTGCGGCGGTCAATTCGGGCCGTCGAAGGATCCAGCTAATCGCCAGCTCGGCGCAGGTTCTGCCGTAATGCTCGGCGATCTTTTTCAGGTTCTCGACAAGTTCGAGCGTGGCGCTGAACTGCGGCTCAAGGAAATCGGGATTCGTTCTGCGGTGGTCGTCCGGGGCCAGAGCCTCAAAGCGGGCATAGTCGAATTTGCCCGTAAGCAGGCCACGCTGGATCGGGCTGTACGCGACGACGCCCATCTGGTTCCGGCCGCAGTAGTCCAGCAGTTGGTCTTCCACTTCGCGATGGAGCATGCTGTAGGGCGGCTGGAGCGAGACGGCGGGGTGAATCTTCTGCACGCGTTCGATTTGCTCGACGGTGAAATTCGATGCACCGAGGTATCGAACCTTGCCTTCATCGGCAAGTCTGGCCATTTCTTCCCATGCCTCCTCGACGTCTTCATCCGGGTCGGGCCAGTGCATCTGGTAGAGGTCGATAACGTCGATACCGAGCCTTTTCAGGCTGGCATGACATTCATCCCGGATGCTCTGTCGTTTCAGACAGGTAACTTTCTCCTTTTTTTCGTTCCACAGGATACCGCATTTTGTCGCTATCAGCGGTTTTTCACTCACCTGTCCGAGAGCCTGCCCGATGAGCTTTTCGGAATGGCCCAGCCCGTACGCCGGGGCGGTATCAATCCAGTTGATGCCCGTCTCAAGTGCGGTTAATATCGCTCCGATCGCTTCATCATCGTCCTGCGGCCCCCAGCCGTACTGCCACGGCCCGCCCATCGCCCAGGTGCCAAGGCCCACGGTCGTCAATTCCAAATCCGTGTTTCCTAACCTTCGCTTCTGCATAATATGCTCCCAAAATTTCTATCTTTGCTCCATAGCATATTAAGATGTTGACCGATTATCAATACTTTTGTACGTTTACATACCTCCTTATTTTTTGCCGTTGATTAAAAAGTCGAACTGAATAGAAATCCTAAAGGACATATTTATGAAAAAGAGCAACTTGACCCAGCGCGTTCTCCTCGGCCTGCTGCTGATTCTGCTGTCGGTCTTTTTTTATTCGTTACATTATGTTGTTTTCAGAGACAGCCATCATATTTTCATCTACCTGTTGGGCGATATCGCGTTTGTCTTTATAGAAGTGCTGCTGGTGACGCTGATTATTCACCACCTGCTGGGCGAGAGGGAAAAACGCGCCATGCTCAAAAAGCTCAACATGGTAATCGGCGCTTTTTTCAGCGAGGTGGGCACCGATTTGCTGAAGTTTTTCGCCGGCTTCGATAAGAAC
>DQCG01000101.1 GCA_003533825.1 Phycisphaerales bacterium | reverse complement strand
TATTGCCCCCGCTTGCCGTCGGCGTTTGCTTTTAGCATCATTTTTTCTTCGTTGCGCCACAGATACGGCGGATAGTACGTGTGCGCTCGCCTCTGGTTGAGGTATCCGAACCATTCGTCGAAGCCCTGCCGGGTCGGCAGGCCATCGGTGTTCGGCTCGGCAAGACCCCACTTGCCGGTAATGCCGGTGGCGTACCCGGCCTGCTTGAACACTTCGGCGACTGTGATATCCTCGGCTTCAAGCGGCACGCGCCGTTGCGGCGAGCCGTTATCTGTAACGAGAACGCCGCCGACTTTGCCCATGTTGCCCCGCACGCGTGTATGGCCGGTATTCCGGCCGGTCATCAGGACGCTTCGCGAAGGTGCGCAGACGGTCGAGCCCGCGTAGCAATCGGTGAAGCGCATGCCCTCGACGGCAAGCTTATCGATATTCGGAGTCAGTATTTCCTTCTGTCCATAGCAGCCCAAATCGCCATAGCCCAGATCGTCGGCCATGATAAAAATGATGTTCGGCTTTCTCGCATGATCGCCACCCACGGCAAGTCCTCTACTTTCACACCCGGCCAAAGGCAGCATCGCCGCCGCGCTACCGGCCGCCAAAGATAAAAACTCACGTCGATTTAAATCAACCATATTTTTCCCTTCTATTTATAAATATGATATCACTTCGCGATAGACTTTTGAATAGATTCCTCGACTACGTCCCGAAAAACATCGGGACTTCGCTCGGAATGACAACGCACAACAGTCATTTCAACCGGAGAGATGCGGAGCATCGCGGAGTGGAGAAATCTATTTGAAAACTAAATCCTTATTCCTTTGCAAAAAAACTTCTCTTCGATAAAAAACAATTCCCTACTACGGCATCGCTGGATCGTTGACGAGCAACGAATCTGATTTATCAGCAGGCTGACTGCCAAGCGTTGGCGGCGTGCCACGCCGTATATCTTCTCCGTTCCAATAAGTATATATGTTATCGTCATTAATACCACAAAAGGAACGTTTCTCAAAGCTCACATGAATATCCATGAACAACACGTTTTGTCCATCTGGATTGTGGGCTATGGCATTTCCTGCTTTGATTGCCTCTCGGCTGCCATTAGGATCAAATGAGCGAAAATCTCTTGCCTTTTCGAACGGTGAATCCATCCATGGATTACGATCAGCCGCCACGGCTGCACGTGGATCAGAAGCCGTAGTCAAGCGATGTTTACTGTACGGCAGGTGGTAAGAGTAGCTGCAATGTCTCGGCGGGTTCGGGCCGAAGTCCCAGAGATCGAGCAGCTTCTCGTCGCCCACGCCGTACTTAGCTGGCTTGAATTCAGTAGTTCCTAAATCTGCCTTGCAGACGAATGACTTGGGAGTCGCTTCGTCATATTTGACAAGCAGATACAAACTTGCGGATACACTTGCTCGCCCATCGGTCGCGTTCGGATCACTCAGTCCATATGCATCCTTGCGATTGTCCGCAGCCCACCAGGGCAAACGTGCCACCCATAATCCATTGGGACCAACGGCAGAAGGTAGAGTGTCATCGTAATCGTTAGCATAAAGGAGCATGGCCTTGCCAAGCCCGGATAGATTGGTTCCGCAAACCATGTGGTGGTTAATAGTGGGTCCCAATGGAACTACTCCTATCGAGGCGAGCACGAAGATAAGAACCGGTGGAATCACCACACCGATTGCCGCGAAGCCGTATCCGGTTAGACGGCCGCCCCCGAATCCGATCAGCCCAAAGGCAATAACTCCGAGGAGGACAGCAATGCCCCCAGCCAGGATGTTCATACAAGCGACAAAATCCATAACGTCAGATCTTGGATCAAACGACCGAGGATCCATCGCGGCCACCAGGCCCGGCACAAAGCATCCCAAAGCGACAAGCGCACATACGAACGATGCCATCGCTGCTTTGCTGACCTTGACATCAAGCCTTATGTCCGGCAATATACAACCACAGGCATTACAGTATCTGGCGTTGTCCGGATTCTCTTTGCCGCATTTCGGACAACGCTTTTGATTACTTTCATTTTCCATTTTTCCTCTCCCAATTGTAAAACAATTGGATGTTAGGTGCCTTTGGCCTTTTGGGCTAACTCGTTGCAGCGTTTTCGCAGGGACTCTAAGGTTTTTTTGTATTTTTCGTCTTTGGCCAGGTTGATGCTCTCGGCCGTTTCTTCGCGACAGCGCCGCCTTCGGCAAGCCCGCCCTATAGACAGCTCTGTTGTCGCGGTGTTGCCGGCTGCGAGTCTGAGAAATCTATGTCGATTAAGATTCTGCATGTTTTTTTACTTATTCAAAAATATCCTGCGAACAATCCTGCATTAAAATCAACCGGTATAAGTATGTTACCATTTTTGTCCGTTAAATCATGCTGTTTTCTCATTTCCCTGCAAGGAACAAAATTATAACGGCCAAAACGCGGGATCGGTTCTTAAAGGATTCTTGTTTATATTACGCAGCCCTTGTGCTGGTCAGAATATCCATTCTTGACAATTATCGAGAATATTTTTAGTATTTGGCATGTAATGAGAAGTGAATTTCTGCCATTTTCACGGCCATCGATAACTGAGGCGGATATTTCCGTGGTCGGCGAGGTTCTGCGTTCCGGGTGGATTACCACAGGTCCGAAAGCCGCCGAGTTCGAGCAGAGATTCTGCGATTACTTAGGCTGCCGGGAAGCTGTGGCGTTGTCTTCGGCGACCGCTGGCATGCACCTCGCGCTCAAAGCCCTGGACATCGGCCCCGGCGACGAGGTCATCACTCCGGCAATGACTTGGGTTTCCACGGTGAATTTGATTGTTCTTGCCGGAGCTACTCCTGTGTTCGTCGATGTGGACCGTGATACGATGATGGTCAGCCCCGACTCTGTAGAGGCATCTCTTACCGACAAAACGCGTCTTATCATCCCGGTGCACTTTGCCGGGGCGCCGGCAGACATGGAGCCTGTTCGCAAGCTGGCTGCAGGTAAGAATATCTTCCTTATCGAGGATGCCGCACACGCCCTGGGCACGGAATATCAAGGCGAACGTATCGGCGGCAGGGGG
>DQCG01000378.1:3062-15291 GCA_003533825.1 Phycisphaerales bacterium | reverse complement strand
CCATGAAAAAACTTTGTGACGAACTCATAGTAACTAAGCCTTAAGGCCTGAATTCCGGCAGAAAGACCCTCAAGGCTGATAACAAGGATATTCCCAAGCACAAGGACGATAACAAAGAAAACACCCGAGGTCATTTGAGCAAGGGTGAAAACAGCAATCATCAGGCAGACGTGGGCGATTCCAAATCCCGCTACTCGCATAAAAGAGATGGTATTTGAAACATAGCCGGTGAAAATCTCAAGAAGCCCGACAATCCACTGCATCAGAAAATTCAGTAGCGTGACAATGCCGAACTTGCTGTCTGAGTATGCATCACTACGTTTAAGGAAATGATATGGTTCCTTTATGAAGAGCAACAGTGATGGCAATCCCACCAACAAGAACAATATCGTTCCTGAGGGCAGTCCCTTGTATTCGTGGATTATCACATAGGATACAATATACAGGCCGCCACCATATATCCATCCCCCGATAACACCTCCCTTGTCAAGGAATAGCTCCGCCCACTGGCCACTCCTGATTATGTTAATCCAGTTGAAAAACAGGCCGAGAGCAATGACGGAAATACCAAAGTATACGGTAATCAATAGTATGTCATAAATATCATTAATCACCGAACCATTCTGGTTGTGGCCGGATACAATGCCATGAAAATCGAACCAGAATGGTTTGAAAAGACTCATTCCAAAGAATGAACCTAACAAGACCCCAAAGAGAACTGAGGATATGCCACACCAGACGATCAGCCACGAAAGATAATACATCCCTTCTTTTTCGTCTTTCTTCTTGAAAAAGACCATACCAAGAATACCCACGCCGGCCAATACCAAGCCATGACCAACATCAGCAAACATAAGCCCAAACATAGCCAGATACAGTGGCATTACAAACGGCGTCGGATCGATAGTACCGTATTTTGGAATCCCGAAGTTGCTGACCAGCATCTGGAAAGGAGCGAATATCTTAGGATTATTGAATTGCACAGGAACCTCATTGCCGAAGACATCATTACTACCAGCCTCATTCCATTCCAGGTAACAGCGGTCATGGCACGCCTTTGCGATTTTGCTCGTCAGTCTTTCCTTTTTCGACAACGGAAGCCAGCCTGTGAAAATAACCGTTCGCCAAGAGGATGTGAAACTTTCCTGGATTTTGTAAAAAAGCTCATTGACCCGCAGATTGACCCAAGTATCTTCGAGCTGTGTTGCTTCCTTTTTAACAAGATCATTTGCTTTGCTCTCAAGCTTTTTCTGCTCATCATTAAAGGATTTCTGTTTCGCAGAGAGTTTACCAAAGACATTCTTGTTAACCGGCCGCAGGTTATCTGGAAATTCAATCTGGGTCCATCCGAGGCTTGTCAGAATTTTTTGCATCTCCTGATTATCTCTTTTCATTGAAATCAAGAGATAATGCGCCATATCACTTTCATTACCCAACGGGATACTCAGTACGAGAAAATCTCTCAAGCCATTTTCAAGCTGCTTGGCATTCGATGCCGGAAATTTCCCTATCTGCAGGGAGATAAGAGAGTGTTTTGCGCTGAGCTTGACTCCTGAAAGATCCGTTCCGTAAAGCTTCATCTGCCGCCTGATATCCTCAAGCTTCAATATTTCCTGCTGTATAGTCCGCTGCCTTTCTCTTATGCTTGTCCGCTCCGCAGCTATTTCATCGAGATGGTTGTTCTCTTTTGCAATGTCAACAGAAACACGATTGTTCAGATCTATCTCTCCGGGCGTGCTTGGAATAATACCGGCTGTATGCAGGAATCCTTCGATTCTTTTTCGCAGATCCGATATCTCGGTTAGAGAAACTTTCGGTTCGACAGCCGACAAATCCTTCAAACCTTCGAGCTCTGTGCTGCGTACAAACTGCATACACCCTTCACGAAGGAGAGCTTCGGTTACTCGCTGAGAATCCTTTCCCAACACAACCGCAAAGAGTTGTATCATCTCAGTGGTGAACATCATATCATACCCTCAATTCGTTCCTGCTGTATGCCATATTGCTTCGCATTCAATATCATTCTGATTTTTGTCAGTTCATCCTTCTTTAAGATGAAATATGAAAGTATAATTCCAACCGTGAAAGGGTAACCTGAAAGGATGCGCTGGACTTCATATTTGATGATCTCCTGCAACATTCGGCGAATAAGAACAAGCCGTGACGTACTGTCCGGCGCCTGGGAACTGAGAAGTGCCGACAGTTCAGGGTATTTACTATTGACAAATCCCTTAAGAATAAATGTAACGTTCTGTGTCCTGTATAATTCATCAATAATATTTCTGTCCAGGTTGAATCCTCCCGGCACAATAATAGCAAGGACTGCATCAAGCGGGAGGTTATAAAAGTTTTTGAGCCTTATAATCCAGTTGATATTCTGCAAATCAATCTCTACGCCAACAAGTCTAATGGCAATAATACGATCTCTTCTGGCCAGTTCGTTAATGGAAGAGATAAGATTGTTATAGTAGAAATGATCAAAGGCAATCTCCATCCGGAACAGAGAACCTTGTGATTCGACAGTATGGCTGTATTTCTTTATAATCTGACAGTACGGAGTCCCCTCACATACACCTGCAATCTCATCAAAGTTGTCTGCATTAGCAATGATGTCAATGGGTATATCATTGATGATACGGTCGTACAACAGATAGTGTAAACTGGTATCAATTGATTGTTTCCTGTTTTTCCCGGCGAAAAATATGCGGATAGCATTTTTGAGGTTGTCAATTTCAAACTGGTGCAGCAGCACATCAACAAGCCCGACAGAGTCCCTATGAAGGTGCCCTCTGATATTTCTGTAAAGGTCAATTTCATTTTTCAGGATTTCAAGCTCAGCCTGCTTAATATCTCCGGTCTCGGAGTATATCACTTCGAGCGAGGCAAATGGTGTTTCTCTTAATACCGCAAGCGCTTCATCAAGTGCTTGGGCCTTTGCCAATTGGGTAAATACCTCATCTGGAAGTATTTTACTGATACGCGCACGAAGCTTTGCGTTGATAAATGAGTATTTTGACAAGATGCCGGCCATTATTTAGTGTCCTTTTCATACTCCGTGCTCAGTATAATATTGCAGATGCTATCAATCAGATTCTCAACCACATCCGTATTATTGTTGAGGATAGCATCTTTTCCCCTATCTGCCTGTTTGAGTTTTTCATTCCTGATACGCTCTGCCTCTTTTTCTGCATCCTCAACGGCACTACGTATTATCTGCTGCGTTTCCTTTTTGGCCTCGTTTGTTTTTTTCGATATTTCCTTTTCAGTGGAAAGTCTTATTTCTGAGGCCTTTTCGCGGGTCTGTGCAAGGACTACACTGATCTTTTCCTCGGTCTGAAGCACTTCTTCAATTATCTGTTTCATTGGATAACGCCCTCTTCCAATTTATTTAGACGCTTCAATTAATCTTATAATTCTTTGGCAACTCTCAGGAAGGCTCTCCTGAAATCCATCGTCTTGTGGCATAGCCTGTTTAACAAATTCTTTAGTGAATGGTAAATAATTTACAGTAGTTACCCCTTTCTCAGTATATGCTATTATTTGTTTAGGCTGCAATAATATAGCTGCTCTTTCCATATTACTGCTCATAGATCTGTAAGATCTTCCATAATTACACACCATGATTTGATATAATTGAAAATCATCATCCACATTAACATTCTGTTTTCTGTATTCCTCCCTCATATCAAAGACACGCCGAACACCAAAATTAAATCTCAGGGCGTTTTCTTTTACACTTTCAATAAAGTCCTGTATTGATTTCTCGCTGTTGGTAGTAAAAAAATTTCTATTTTCTACTTTATTGTTTAAATCCATTTTTTAGCCCTTTCTTGGCTGTAAGAAAAGTTAACCGCTACCCCCAAACAACCTTCTTTTTTTGCCCTGTTGAGCCCACAGTTCATTTCGGATAATACTTTTTTCTTTTTCGGTTAAATCAGCGAATTGGAAATTTGCTGTTTCCACAAATCGTGCCAGTTCCAAATTCTTTATACCTTTCATATTCGCTTTCTGCATATTAGTGTATTGCAAATCTGCTCCAGAGAAATCAGCTTCGGTTAAAATTGTATTTATCAACGAAGCAAGATTTAAATCTGCTAATTGTAAATCTGCATTTTTAAGGTTGGAATCCATCATATTTGCCTTAGCTAATCGTGCATAACGAAAATTAGTATTTTTAAATTGAGAACCTTTTAAATTAGCTCCCATAAACGCAGCATGTTTAAAACTTGCATTATTGGCTTTTAAAAAAGGTAGATATAGCTCATCAGCATCCAATCGCCTAAAACTGGAGTTTTCAATGATCACCGGGGTTTCCTTAAGATTGATATTTTTTAGATACTTTTGCATTTCTTCGAATTTTTCATGACCACACAAATTAAAATCTTGCTCCAATTCTATATTAGAAAAATCTCTTTCTCCCGACAGAATCTTTTGTACAAACTCTTCACCTTTCATAAACGTGAGTTTCTTTTCCATAATTTCTCCTTCGCTTCGTTGTTAGAGATACGGAATGTCGCCCTTAAATGTTGGAGAGACATCAAAAATAGTCCTGTTTATCATTCCCCTGATAGTGAGGATTAAATTTACAGCCCATGCGACTGCTAAAACGGTCGCCATCACAATAGCAAAATATTTCATAAACGGCATATTTAAGCTTTTGGCAAGAATCAATGTAGCAATGGTATAAGCCGCCGGGGGAAATATAAATGCCCAATATCCCAGTGTTACAGGAACTCCCTGCTTTATGAAGTAATAGGTTATAGCCATAATGGCAATAAGCAACCACCACAACCCAAATCCCCAAAGCAATAGAGAAACAAGTTTTACCAGCGGAGCAAGCGCTGCCGCGCTGATCAATTCTGGCAAAGCCAACTCTTTTAACAGTGGCAGGTAAGTATTGATTGCAACAATGGATACACCAATGGGTGCAACTCCTATCATAAAGCTAGGCGCAACATCCCTTCGCGGAAAATTATAAAGGAGTGCACGAGATAAAACGCTGGTAAATATAATAACCGTTATTGGGATAGCAATACCTAAAATAAAAGTGTTCAGGAATAAAATCCACTTTGCATGAGATACACTTTGCATATGCATTGCCAGAAAGTTGCCGGCAAACACTACTACAAAAAGACCGACTGGAGGCAAAAACCAAAACCCAAGCGCACGTCGCGGTTCGGCATGATTACCAATCATAACCTTAAAAGAAGTAAATAAGGCAAAAAATAAACCAATCACCAAGGCAATCCACCAAAAAACCAGTGCTAAATTATAAGACGTGCTTTCGGGAATAAATGATGTAGGAACATTTATCAGACCGGTAGCACATATTGCTGCGGCAATAAAAATAGCTGAATAAAACTGTATCAAGCTTGAATGCCGCCATTCCTTTAGAATACAGTCTAAACCAACAAAGAACCTGAGCATCATAAAAAATGCTGCTACAGGAAATACTCCAATCGCAAGGACTAAGAACGAAACTGCCAATGCGTGCAATAAGCCGGTTCTCGCACCAGATAACAATTGAAATACACTTGCTAACGCCCCTGTTCCCATAATAAAGATAAACCATCGGGGCGAAAACCAGCGAAGAATGTATTTTGCCGTTAGCTTCTCAGTAGGTCTGTTCTGGTAATTATATTGTTGACCAGGCATATTACTAATTTCCTTTCTAAAATTATAATTGTCATATACTTTTCTTACATTATTTCTCATCAAATCATTAACCTAAAATTTGAATTGCATCTCCACTGAAGTATAGTCGGCTTCATTTTCATCTTCATATACGTTTTTCACCACGCCTTCGCCCCATACATGGTCGTAGAATGCCACAAGATTACATTGTGGGTTCAGTGCGTAACTCAACATAATACTTACCTCCTGGGACAACGCATCATGCCCTCCGCCATATCGAGGAATATACCCGGAAATGTTACCGCTTTTCTGTGTTGGGCCAATCCCCATGTACCACCTGTCCACATTCTCATCCAGCTTAACTATATGATAATCCATTCTGGCAGTAAGCTTTTTGCTGGGTTTGGTAATCAGTTGCACAAAAAAATCTCTGTTGTTTTGAAGGTCATAATAGGGGTATAATTGGTACTTTCTTGTTCCAGGGGCCATCTGGAAAAAAGTTTCATGATCCCCATCAGCCGGATTGCTGTCACCCGAACCTATAAAGTATCCCGTTCTAAACCAGGGTTTCCAAGGCATCTTTGTAAACTGATAGCCGATTTCGCCGGCAATTGCGTGAGCTTCATGATCCCTATCATACCAATCACCGGTTTGTACACCTCCCCATAACAGAGTGTCCAACTGACCCGGTCCCCAATCGTATATATCTAAAATGTGTCCCCCATACATTTGTATGTCTATATCAGCATGAGAGCAAGGGCGGTTTTCATTGTCAGGTCTCTGAGTGCAATCTCTTTTATCGTCGTAGTTGTAGAAAAACGAAGCGAATTCAGTATCGGGAAGCAGCGAACCCTTTTTAGCCGTTAATGTGGTAGTAATAATGTCAATATCGTAGATAGTTTCGTCAATATCTTTCTCCCATCCTCCCTGAGTGGGGTAGAAAAATGAAGTGGTCACATTAAATCTATCATCATCCCATCCGGCTAAAGCTCCATCAAAACTTCTGCCAAAAGCTGACCAACCGAAGGGGCTTATCATTCTGTCTGCAAGACGCATATTCTTCAGGATATTGAATTTTCCCCCATCTTTCTTATCCTGCACTTCGAGGCCGTCACTGTATTCAAATCTGCCTCCCTTAAAGAACAGTTTCGTATCAAAAAGATTACTCAAATGAAAATAAGCCTGGTGAACACCAAAATCATAGGGATTCTCTTCCGGATTATGAAGATAATACAAACCACCCATACCAAAAGGTCCGGTTATATTTGAAACTGCATCGTCTGGTAAACCAAACATATGAACATATTGTGGCTGAAAGAAAATTTCCATGTTTTCTGAAGTATATTTCAGGTTCAAGCGAGTTCTCTGAAATCCAAAACTATAATCATTATTTGTATTAGCGCCTTTATTTGTTCCAAACCAGTTCCAGTAATCATATCTGAAAAGCACACTTCCCCCTAAGGTCAACCTCTCATTTTTGTCTTCAGACTCATATATCTGAAATCCTCCTTTAGGAAATGAATAGGGCCAATCCTTCGCTTTAACAGTCTCGGCTTTGCCATTAGTAGCAAAAAGCATAGCTACTGTTATAGATAAAGTAATAAACGTAGATTGCGTGCCTCTATCTGACATTACTAATCTCCTTCTTTCAATTTGCTGATTGCTTCAATTAGTATATTGTGATTTTGAACACCGACAAAACGCCGTACTTCATTTCCATCTTTGAACAATACAAGCGTGGGTATATTCTGCACGCCAAATCGTCCGGCAACACTTCCGGCGTCATCAACATTAAGCTTGGCGATCTTCGCCCGGCCCTCAACACTCTCGGCTACTTCTTCCAAAATAGGACCCTGAATTCTGCAAGGCCCGCACCACGGAGCCCAGAAATCAACCAGTGTCACTCCCTCAGCTATGGTTGTGTTAAAATTGTCAACGTTCAGGTTTATTATTGATTCACTGCTGTTAAATTCATTATTCTCTACAGAACCAGCCACTGAGCTGCTCTGATAATTAGGGAAAATATTAAATGCCGCAATAACAACAAGAACCGGTATTCCTGCCAATATTCCTGCGATAGTTACTGCTTTTGACATCTTAACCATTGTTATTACCTTTAACTTTATATATTCCTTTAGCCTTGTCTGTTGATTCAGATTAGTTATTCGACCAACGTCATTCCATAGATGCAGAATGCAATGTAGTACGCAACCAATAGCAGGAGGAACAATACCAACAGCCAGAGAGCCAGCATTGATCCCTGCGGATGACCACAATTACGACAAAATAGACTATAACGGCTAATCTTTGTATCACACGCTTTACAATTTTGAAGCATTGATTTTTTCATCGAATTAATTTTCTGTGATTGCATTAATAAGATTTACCCCGAATTTCCCAAGTAAATCCGGGATTAAACAACCGAATTAATCGCGCCAATCAAGATTTCCTTGGGCTGTACAACGACAAAACGCCGTACTTCATGTCCATTTTTGAACAATAGGAGTGTGGGAATAGCCTGAACGCCAAATCGTCCGGCAACGCTTACGGCCTCATCAACATTGACCCTAGCAATCTTCGCCTGACCAACAACACTCTCGGCTACTTTTTCCAAAATAGGCCCCTGTATTCTGCAGAGTCCACACCACGGAGCCCAGAAATCAACGAGTGTTACGCCATTAGCTATAGCCGCATCAAACTGACTGCCACTTAATTCTGTTACTTTCTTATCCTGCATTGTTTTTGTTTGCAAAACCTTCGTACTAATTCCTTATTTGTTGTTTGCCTGTTAGTTGCTTTCAATGCTTCTTGGTCTCACAATGATCATAAATGCAGCTTAAGAGCTTTATGACATTTTTGTTCTCGATTCGATAATATATTTTGGTTCCGTTACGGCGACAGTTCAGGACGCCTTTGTCCTTCATCATATTTAGCTGCTGACTCGTGATAGCCTGCTTGCCGCCCACGGCCTCCACGATATCGCCCACACACATTTCCTTTGCCTCAAGCAGCTCGATAATCTGAAGACGAACGGGATGGGCAACCGCCTTCAAAACCTCTGCGACCTGTTCTGCTAACTTCTTATCCATTTTGAAATCTCACAATAATTTGTGTTATATTACTATATAGTAATATATCGATATATATTAAAAAATGTTCGCAAAAAATAAAAGTTTTTTAAGACTTTGAAAGAAAAGCACTTAACACTATAAAGTGTCACATCTTACTTTTGAAGTTCTGGACATAGCTGTCTTTTTTTGAAGGCATGGCAGTTGTAAAAACCATAAAAACGCGGCTCGGATGAATTTGAAATATCCAGGGACTGATAATATTCATCCTCATAATAAAGAAAAATGGGTCCTTTATTTTTTTATTCTTGACAATTTAAAAGCACACCAGTTAAATTAGGGCATAAAGGTAAGCTGGTGGGAGCTTATATCAAAAGGATTTGGTTAAAGAAAAGGAATGGATAAAATGAAGGATTTATTTACCACCGGGGAAGCCGCGGAAGTATGTAGAATTAGCCAGCAGACAATAATCCGTTGCTTCGACGCCGGTCGGCTGGAGGGTTTTCGTGTTCCCGGCTCAAGATTCCGAAGGATTCCACGCCAGAGTCTTGTAAAGTTCATGAAGGAAAACAAGATCCCCCTCGATTCCATTGAGTCCGGCAAGAGGAAGATTCTTATTGTTGATGACGATGCCGAAATCATCGAGCTTATAGTCGATGTCCTTAGCAAGGACGGCAGGTTCGAGACAAAGACGGCGTCGAGCGGTTACGAGGCGGGGATGGCGACACAGCGGTTCCGGCCTGAATTGATACTGCTCGATTATATGCTGCCCGACGTCAACGGCAACGTCGTCTGCCAGACGATAAGAAGAAATCCCGAGTTCGAGAACATCAGAATTATTATTGTGAGCGGCGTTGTAAAACAGGATGAAATCGCCCAGCTTCTCAAATCGGGCGCTCAGGATTTCATAAGAAAACCGTTCGACGTCGCCGAGCTAACCGGCAAAATCACATCTGTCCTGCAGATAAAATAAGACGATGCAGCCGGTTGGTCTGTTTGTAATCTCGATAGTTGATAAAGGACAGGAACGGCTATATGCCGGATAGGTTATCTGATACAAAAATGGCGGCCCGGCAGGTAGAGCTTGCCGTGGGCCGGCTCGATTCACTCTCGACGCTGCCCTGCGTTGGGGCGAAGCTTTTTTCCGGGCTCCGGCAGGGCCAGTTCTCCGTTTCGTCGATTATCGACATTATCGAATCGGATCCCGCCCTGACGGCCGGGATGCTTTTTCTTATCGGACGGCATGGCCTTGACCGGCCCCGCGGGAGGTTCTTACTGCTTCAGGCGCTCGAAAAGCTGCCGGCGAACGAGGTTCGCGATGCCGCTTTAGCCGTGAAAATCCTGCCGGCCCCGGAGCCGGGTGATGATGTGGGCGACTACAATATCCGGTTTAGAAAAGAGCTTATGCTCCACAGTCTCGCGGTGGCCTGTTGTGCTCTGGAAATCGCCGAAATCGCATCGCCCCGGATAGACCCCCAGTTGGCATATTGTGCCGGACTGCTGCACGATATCGGCAAACTTGCCCTCCAGGAGGCGGTGCCGAAAAGTTTTATCCGCATCGTCGAAGAGGCCGAATCGGCGGAGCAATCCTCCTGTACCATCGAGTCCGGGCATCTCGGCTGCGACCATGCGATTATCGGCAAGCATCTTGCACAAAAATGGCAGTTTCCGAATCCGGTTGCCCTTGCCGTCTGGCTGCATCACAGTGAAGCTGTCACCATCTCCGAAGAAATGCCTCAAGCGGCAATCGCCGCGGTGGTGCAACTGGCAGACTCGATGGTACGGCAACTGAACATCGGCTCCTCCGGCAGCTTCGATCCGCCCGCGCCGCCGGAACTGATAGCAGAGTATCTGGGGATAGAGATCGAACAGCTTCAGCAGATCCGGCGGGGACTGCCCGCGTCGCTCGGCCAAAAATCTGGAATCCTGGGTCTCGATCTGCCAAACGCGGTGACAGAATATTGCCGGGCCGCTCATTTTGCCGCCGGCCGGTTCGCCCGGAAGCAGTCGGAATTGTCCGATGAAAACCGCCGACTGCAAAGCGCTTCGAGCCATCTCGATTTTGCGGCGGAATTTTTGCATGGTATCGGTCCGTCCGCTTTGGCGATCGATATAGCCCGGAACTTCGCCGTTCGCTGGCAGAAGTTCTACCAGACGGGTATGGTGTGTCTGTACCTGGCTCCGTCGAACGGACTCGAAACACTTGAAGCCGTAGTTGTGGGAAACCTCGCGCAATGCAGTATTGTCACCCTTGATGTCCCTGCCAAAACACAGGCCGTACCGAAAGCGATAGCATACGACTTTGAGATTTTGAACGCTCACGACCATATCGGCCGGCTGTTGGAGCAACTGGACGTCGACTTCGACCCGAATCGAACCAGGCTGGTGCCGCTGCTTTCCCGGGGCGGGGCAATCGGGGCGATTGCGTTCGAACTTAATTATCCGGGAGACGCCGAACTGTTCGCCGAAAGGTTCAGGACTTCCGCCACGATTGCCGGGGTTGTTTTGGGCATGGCCCTGGGTCGTCAAACACAACAGGATTTTGCCGAGCATTTTGCGAGGTTAATTTCAAAACCGGTTCCGGCGGAAATCCCTGCCGAGGCCGAAAAGACCGGCCGGATGATTCCGGCGGAGGATTCGTTGAACGCGCTGGCGGAGATGGCGGCCGGCGCAGCGCACGAACTGAATAATCCCCTGGCCGTGATATCCGGAAGGGCACAATTGCTCGCCGAAGCTCAAAACGACAAGGAAACAAAGGAAATCCTGAAACAGATTTATGAAAACGCTCGCGAGGCTTCCGGGATTATCGAAGATTTGATGAGTTTTGCCGAGCCGCCCAGGCCAAGGCTTGCACCGACGGATGTTAAGAAAATGCTCGACGAAGCGGTGCAGTTGACCAGCCGAAAGACAAATATCGAGGCGCCAGACGTCCAAATCGAAGTTGCCGGTAAAGTCGAGACCGTTTTTGTTGACTCGGCCCAGATTGTTTCGGCGGTCGCAAATATTATTTCAAACGCAGTCGAATCTTACGGCGACAAATCCGGACCGATAGAAATCTCCGCCGATACTGATGAATCCGGCGAAATGGTGCGATTGACTATCAAGGACCGGGGCTGCGGAATGGACCAAGAAACCCTGAAAAAGGCGACCCGGCCGTTTTTCTCGGCAAAACCGGCAGGGCGAAAAAGGGGCATGGGGCTTGCCTATACAGCGAGATTCATACAAATAAATAAAGGCCTGTTGAATATCGAAAGCGAGCCCGACGGCGGAACTGCCGTGACAATTTATCTGCCCGCCAAATAAATCCTCCATCTTTTCACGGAATAACTCAAACTGACCTATTTTCGTTGTCATGCTGAGCCGAAGGCGAAGCATCTGGGTAGCGAATTGATTATTCATAAGCCAGATTCTTCGCTTCACTGCGTTTCGCTCAGAATGACATTTTTGAGCCAAATGCCTGCATAAGAAGAATTTGCGAACACCCTTGCATTCGAATCGGTCAGTTTTTAATGAAAATAAGGGGCACC
>DQCG01000378.1:2759-3055 GCA_003533825.1 Phycisphaerales bacterium | reverse complement strand
CCGAAGCCGTGACCCCTTATTTTTTGAAGGAGGAGGTTGAGTTTTCATAAATATTACGCATCAGCCGGGCGTTTGTTCATCATCCGCTCTGAATACTGCCGATAATGCACGGATTTGGCCCGCATTTTCTTAATTAACCGCTGAGAAGGATTCATCTTTCAACGATTGTCGTCGGCCAGCTCGAACATGGCGAGGATTTTTTCGAGGGCATCATAAGGTGCAGTGCCGACGTCCACCGTCAGCTTATCATCCCTGTTGGAAACAGTTCTCACGTGTCCGGCGGCGAAAAGGATGTT
>DQCG01000378.1:0-2623 GCA_003533825.1 Phycisphaerales bacterium | reverse complement strand
AGCAGGGCCACGGATGCGTGGCGGTAGTAATAATCACACTGGGCCTGGGCTTGTCCGACCTTGGCCAGTTGCTCTCTTGCCTCGGACGGCTGGTCGGCGCCCGGACAGAAAAGAACTGTGGGCTGATGAGCGAGGTAGTCTTCCAGCAGCAATCCCAGACCTACGGGCGCGCCGTCTTCCAGTGACAGCAGACTGGTGACATCGCCGGTCACTGTGTAGAAATTCGAGCCGGTGACAGGCCTGCCCGCCGGCCCGAACGGGATTGTATCATCGAAGTCTTCGGCGTACAAATGTATCGCAACTCCAACCTGGCGAAGATTTCCCGCACAGGCAACACGATTCGCCTGAATTTTGGCCTGGTTCAGTGCCGGCAGTAATATTGCTATCAACAGGCTCATGATGGCTATCACTACCAGCAGCTCGATAAGGCTGAATCCGGCCCGCTGCCGGTTTCCGGTTATTGATGGATAGTCTAACGTGCTCATTTTAGTTCTCAGATACTGAATACGTTGACCATTATACTCGGTTCGCTTGAAAAAGTCATTCATTCCATGACCGTCAATACCGGGTTCGGACCAGCCAGCGACTGCGCGAGCCGGACATGGTCCAGAGCCCAAAACCCGCCCGGCATTCCGATCGCGCGCAGGGCCACGCTGATGCTCATGTCCGCCCAGGCATCGCCGGGCTGCACTGTTGGAAGATACAGCGAGACATCCGTCGAATGAGCCGGAGATAAGCCCGTAGCATCAACCGTCCGGCTCGCGATATCCACCACATCGGTCCCGTCTCGATAGGAAAGCACCAATTCGAGCAGATCAACCGGAACCTCAGAGGACGGCGCGAATCTCGATGAGACTCCCACGGCCACGGTCAGCCGGTAGTCACAACCAGTTTTATAAGTGGCTGCCAGTTCCTGCTCCAGGGCATTACCCTGCTCAGAACCCAGGAAAGCCAGTTGCTGTCCGTCGGCATTGTCCTTGTGGTCCCAGCTTTCCTCGGCTGTATTTGCAAATACACCGGTATTGGTGCTCGCCAGGGTGTCCATATCAATCTCCGTCCATCCGTCTATGTAGGGCACTGCCGGAAAAGCGTTGGGGTCCACTACCGGCAACTCGAACGAGGCGTTCTCAATCAGTATCGATACGGGCAGTGATTCGATAAGCCGGACGTTATCCAGGTCCCAGAAACCACCGGGCTTCCCGTCCGCGCGCAAGGCTATGCCGATGGCCATGCCCGCCCATGCATCGCCGGATTGAACTGTCGGCAGGTACAGCGAGAACTCCTGTAATTGTGTATAAGACTGGCCCGTGGCCTCAACCGTTTGAATAGCGATGTCCACCAAATCGTTCGCGTCTCGATAGTAAAGAACAATATCGAGTACATCGACCGGCTCGGCGGCTGACGGCGGGAATCGCCCGGAGACACCGACAGCTATAGTCAATCGATAGTCGCAACCAACCCTATACACAGCGTCCAGATCCTGTTCCAGTGCATTGCCCGTCTGAGATCCGAGGAAGACAAGCTGGCCGCCATCGGCGTTGACGATATGATCGAAGCTGTTGGGTTCCGTATTTGCAAACACGCCGGTATTGGTGCTCGCCAGGGTGTCCATATCAATCTCCGTCCATCCATCCACCAGCGGCGCCGCGCCGAAACCGTTGGGATCCACTATCGGGGCCTCAAACGATGCATTCTCAATCGGAATCGAAACGGGTGCCGATTCGATGAGGCGGACGTTATCCAAATCCCAGAATCCGCCGGGCTGCCCGACTGCCCGCAGGGCAATGCCGATGTTCATACCCGCCCATGCATCGCCGGTTTGAACCATCGTCAACTCCAGCGAGAAATCCTGCAATTGCGTATAAGACTGGCCCGTTGCCTCAACCTTTCGATGGGCAATGTCCACCACACTGTTTACATCGCTATAGTAAAGTACCAGTTCAAGTGTATCGACCGGCTCGACGGCTGCCGGCGGGAATCTACTGGAGACGCTTACACCAATTGTCAAGCGGTAGTCGCAACCTGCTTTGTATATTGCGTCTAAATCCTGCTCCAGTGCATTGCCCGTCTGTGATCCGAGGAAGGCCAGTTGGCTGCCGTCGGCGTTGACTATGTGATCCTCGTTGCCCTCAGCGGTATTGGCGAACACACCTGTGTTCCTGCTTAGACCTTCGGGATCGATATCTATCTCCGTCCAACCGTCTACGTAGGGCACCGCTCCAAAGGCATTATTAGGGTCTATCAACGGGGCCTCGAACGAGGCGTTCTCAATCGCAATCGATGCCGCCATGACCGGTGCAGCGGCCCATGAGCCAAATAATATCAGCACAAATAAATTGATAACGTTACGCATCATCCCTTTTCTCCTTTCGCGGCGGGCTTCTCTGGACATGCCGGATGGTCCCCACCTGGATAATATCTACTTAACAGTTTAACCGACTCGACTACGCCGTCGAGTCACTTATCTGAATATAGTATCAAGTTTGTCCGAATAATTCAAGGTTTCCGGCTATGTCAGATCTGATAAAAAGCCAGAATAACGGTTGAAATTCAAATTTCCCGATCAGTAATCAACAAATTAACATATATTAACCACCTAATAGATGCCTGCGTCAAAAGTTCA
>DQCG01000070.1 GCA_003533825.1 Phycisphaerales bacterium | reverse complement strand
CGGCAGATAGTTCATAAAATCCACCCGCAGCCTTTTCGAAAGCGGGACTCGAACTGCCCCAGGTAGCCGCCAATTGGTGACGCGCCGAAACCAGTTCTTTGCCGGCCCTTTCAAATTCGATCCGTGTATTTGACAGGGATATTTTCGCCTTCGTATCCTCGACGGGAGAATCCTGACCGGCTCTAACTTTCTCGGCAACCGTTGAATATGCCTTTTGGGACAAATCAACCAGCTCCTTCGAAAGGCTCAACTGCTCCTGTGCCGCCAGCACATCGATAAACATCACGGCTACGTCACTCATTACATCGAGGCGTTTGGACTTGAAATCCAGTTCGGCGAGGTCTTTTTCAAGAGCCGCCAGATGCGTTCGCCTGGAGCGTTTATCCGCAAGCTCTATTAACTGGCCGATCTGGATGCTGGTTTCAGAGGAATCGAAACCGGCCCGTTCGCCCGTGCCTCCGAATTCCTCCACTTCAACATTGATCTGGGGATTCGGCAACAGGCCCGCTTGTAGTTTTCGTGCCTCGGCGGCCCTGATATCCAGCGAGAACGCTTTGAGTTTTGGATTGTTAACCAATGCACGAGCAACTGCGTCCCGCAAAGTGATATCGCCTGTGAAATCATCCGGTTGTGAGGCCGGAGACGCGTTTACGTTTGTTTTGTCCGGCAGATATTTAGTTTGCGCTTGTTGTGTCGGATCCTTTCCGGTAAGTGGGCCAGCCTTGTCATTCTCCGTAAGGAGTCCCAGGGATTGATTGCCGCAGCCGCAAAGCACAATCGCCGATGAAATTATTAACAATATCAAGTTCTTGTTTAACATATAGGGAATTCCCCAAAAATCTTTTACGGAATTTATTGATTCCGATTGGAGAAATTTAAAGCCGCCGATAAAGAACAGCAGTCGCCTTTATCGAGACTTTCTTAAAACAGATTAGGTATGATTTTTGAGACTACACTAACAGGATAATTGATCGCAGGAAGCGATTTTCATCCGAAGTGGAATAAGAACGGCGGGGAATAGCCGGTAGTATGAATTGGTAATCCGAAATCGCCGCCGGTTCTAAGAGGCAAATTAGTGTGTTCTGATTCGGCTTGGCCGGTTTTATAGGAACGCGATTGTCGGTTGGGCCTATGAAAATAGGGATATCGATACAGGGTTTGCAATGGGGACTTTCCAAATGTCCATCATGTTCATGTCCCATTGAAGACGGATCGTCCTTTTCGATATGCGGGTGGTTATGACAATGTTCATGGATGACCGGCTCCAGGGCGATGTGCCCATTTGCACCTATGCAAAGCGCAAGGTCTCCGGAGGTATTGCCCGCCATGAATGCATAAATGAGCAAAACAACGAGTATTGAAGTAGCTTTCGTCTTTTCTGATCTCATTTTAGAGTTATTAAAATCCCAGCCTCAATGATTTTAATACTTTAGATAAACTTTCGTCTTCTTACTATCAGTTCTTTAGTAATTATGCTATACGATTTTAAGTTTCCGGTGTTCGCAAGTCAAGGCGATAATCGGCCCATAATTAATCGCAGGCCTCATGAACTCGGGGTTTATGAAAGAATCACCTGATTAATCGAGGTGATTGTTGCTGAAAGTGAGGATTGACAAGGCTATTTTAAAGGCATATATTATAGGTTTTCATTTTATGTAATGAAACCGGACCATATAGAGTTCGATTTATGGAGCCGAATGAATTATGAAAACATACGAACAAATCAACGATCGCATCGAGTCGGGCAAGGCTGTCGTTCTGACTGCGGACGAAATCATCGACTACGTTGACAAGAAAGGACTTGCGGCGGCCGCTAAGGAAGTGGATGTCGTTACCACGGCGACGTTCGGCCCGATGTGCTCCTCGGGATGCTTTCTTAACTTCGGGCATTCCAAACCCAAAATTCGCATGTCGGAAGCATGGATCGAGGATGTGCTTGTTTACACGGGTATTGCGGCGGTTGATGTGTACCTCGGTGCGACTCAACTGCGGCACGGCGACCCGGCTAATATGTACCATCCGGGAGAGTTTCGCTACGGCGGCGGACACGTGATCGAGGACCTCGTCGCGGGCAGGAAACTTCAACTCTTCGCGCTTTCCTACGGAACCGACTGCTACCCACTGCGTGAGATTCGCACGTACTTTACCATTAACGACCTGAATCAGGCCATCATGGTCAATCCCCGGAACTGCTACCAGAACTATAACGTTGGGATAAATTTTTCGGACCGGCCGATATATACCTACATGGGAACCCTCGAGCCTGAGAGGAAAAACGCAAATTACTGCTCCGCGGGTCAATTGTCGCCGCTGCTCAACGATCCTTATTACGATGTGATAGGCGTGGGAACCAAGGTCTGGATGGCCGGCGCCCAGGGGCACGTTTACGCCGAGGGAACTCAGCACGCCGGCGCATGCGAGAGAACGCCCGGCGGAATTCCAAAAGGCGGGGCGGGGACCCTGGCGCTGACCTGCGACATGAAAAAGATGCGCCCGGAGTTTGTGCGGGGAGTGACTTTTCGCGGGTACGGCGTTTCGCTGGCGCTCGGGATTGGAGTGCCGATTCCCATTCTGAATGAAGATGTGCTGAAGCGAACCTGCGTGCGAGACCGTGACATTTTGGCGCCCGTGGTTGACTACAGCCATGACTATCCGCAGAATAACGGCAAGGTTATATGCTGCGTCAGCTACGAACAATTGCGAAGCGGCCGGATCGACGTGGAGGGCAAAGAGGTGGCGGTAGGCTCGCTGTCCTCCTATTACAAGGCGCTTCAGATCGCCAATTTGCTGGCAGATGAGATCCGGCGGGGAGATTTCCGGCTTGCCGAGCCGATTGCGCCTCTTCCGAAAGATAAGAAAATGAAACCCCTTGTGACAAGGAAGAAACCGTCATGAGTGAAACCGTAACGAAGAAATTGATGCTGTTCTTTCCGCGATGCGAATGCGAAAAACCGATCATCTACCATTTGGTTAAAGATTACAATCTCGTGGTAAACGTGTATCGTGCCAAGGTTACTCCGGAGGAAGAAGGTTATCTCGTGCTGGATGTCACTGGGGTCGAAGAGGATATCGAGCAGGCCCTGGCCTTCGTAAAAACATTTAACGTATCAATCAACTACAGCGGCAAGGGGGTGACACGCGACGAAAATAGCTGTACGCACTGCGGCCACTGCGTTACCCACTGTCCAACGGGCGCCCTGCGTATAGACGACAAGATGACGCGGGAGGTCATTTACAGCGAGGCTGACTGTATCGAGTGCATGGCGTGTATTGGCGTCTGCCCGTTTGACGCGTTGGCATCGGCGTTTTAATATCATCGTTCAGTGTTCGGCGTTCCGCGTTCAGCGATAAACGAGTCACTCAGAACGCAGCACGCGGCACGTAGCACGCATAAACATGGGCCAGAAACGAACCTACAGGACTTTTACTTATCGAGAGGCGGTTTTCCGCATCTGCTGCGATAAGTATGACGCCGTCACTGCCGAAATCGTGCGGCAGCGGGGGATACTGGAGGATTACATCGCTCTCCATCCCGAATTCCGGGATTCACTCGAACCTCTTGAACCTCGCGCCGATGCACCCGATGTGGCGCGAAGCATGGCCCGGGCCGCCCGGCTTGTTGGTGTCGGGCCCATGGCCGCGGTCGCTGGCGCGATGGCTCAGTATGCGTGCGAGGCGGGTCTGGAGGCAGGAGCACGCGAGGCAATAGTGGACAACGGAGGGGACATCTACCTTCGAGCGGCTGGGCCGGTGATTATTGGTCTGAACGCGGGTACGGCCGACCTGGCCGACCGGCTTGCATTTTCGCTTCAAGCCGACGATTCGCCGATCTCGATATGCTCTTCGTCGGGAGAAATGGGACACTCGATGAGTCTGGGTAAGTGTGATCTCGCCACTGTTGTGGCCAGAGATGCCGCTCTGGCGGACGTTGCTGCTACACAAGCCGCGAATCTTGTCAGTACCGTTGACGATATCGACCCGTCGCTGGAGAATATCTCCGCCATCGAAGGAGTTGATGGTGTAATGATTATCAAGGGTGTTCGAGTAGGACTGGCCGGAAAGTTGCCGCCGTTGGTCAAAATAAAGTGATGCTCCAGCTTTAAGAACAGTAAATAATAAATACCTATTTATGAAAGGGCCTGTCAGATGAAAAAAGTCGCATTGCTATTTGGAATTTTAACTTTACCCACAGTCTTTTTCATCAGTTGCACTCAGATTAATGCTGTCGAAGACAAGGTGGAACTCCAGGATAAGCCGGCAAATAAGATAAACAATCAAGAGGAGATTAAAGACTTTCTGAACTGCCGGATCGTGCCGCAATTGGGTAATGCATGGGACTATACGTTTGAGCCGGGCAAGTTCCCTGAACTCGATTGGGACCGGCCGTACTTTGTTGAGAAAGTCATGGGCAAGTTTCCTCTCAAAGCACGATGGTTCAACGGGCGGCTTGACGAGGTCGGTGCTCCTAATGAACCGGGCCGCTATGCTTTTTATCTGGAAACCAAAACGCCGAACGGCAAGGTAATCCGAAGAGCTTCCACCGTGTATTGTCGCCCCAGGTACTGGCTTGGCTGGAACGAGAGACCCAGGGCCGTTTTGGATTTTATTCCTCTTGACGGTATCGATAGAGCCGAGTGGGCCGAACATGAGAATCCAATCTCTATATTTGCCGGAAGAATGGTGCTGCTTTCGATGTTGCGTCAACAGGAAGGAGCGATATTGTTGTCCTATTTGCATGAGATGAATAGTTCGACAGAAGAGCCGACATTAACCGACACCCCGATAATTCGCGACCACGATTATCATCTTGCGCTCAAGCGAAGGATATTGGGTGTCGAGAATAAATATCCACCGCTGAAAATGCCGCGAAGGATGGGAAATAAGAAAGCAACCGTTCTTCGCGAAGGTACGGAAGAAGAAGCGGGATTCAAGCAGGGGACCGCGGAGAAGATACGTGAGGTTTGCCGGGCGTGGTTTCAGGAGAGCGGTGAGCCTTTCGTAGCGCTTGTTGCCCGGCATGGAATTGTCATTGTCCATGAACCGTTTGGTGAATGGACTTGGGGACAATTAACACGTAACAGCTCGATGGAAATGGCTTCTCTGACAAAGCTGGTTACGGGACTGATGTTTGCAGAATTCGTGGATCAGGGATTGATAAACATCGATGATCCTGTCGGCAAGTTTCTGCCGGATTATCCTGTTTCCGGCGATAAGGTAATTACGCTGCGGCATTGCTTCACACATACTACGGGTTTGTACGGACATGAAGAATGGGGAGGAATGCACAATCCCTGGCTTGATAATGTAATAGCGAACGGGCTTGAGTGTCTTACGCCGGGGAAAGTGCATGAATACAACGGAATGGGATATGACCTTGCCGGCAAAGTCATGGAAATTGTGAGCGGCAAAAGCATTTTCAGGCTGATGCGGGAGAACTTATTCGATCCGCTCGAAATGAACAACACAACACTGGAAGAGGATCTTGGTTTCAGTTGTTTCAGTACGGCGGGAGATTTCGCAAAGTTCGGGCAGCTTCTTTTGAACAAAGGCTCTTACGGCGGGCTTCAATTTTTTTCGCCCCGGACTTTTGAAAAGATTTTGCCCAGGCCGCTGAACGAATATTATCCGGATATAAACAAAGACTGGGGAATCGGTATTACGTGGATGCGTCAAAAACATCCGGAAGCAGGAAAGAACGGTGTTTCGAAAGACGCCACGGTTTTAAGCAAAAATGTCATCGGGCACGGTTCGGCGACTTCCGCGATATTGAGAGTCGATCTGGACAATGATCTCGTTATCGCGCAATCGCGAAGAAGGGGCGGCAAAGCTTATGGCAAGTATCTTGTGAAGTTCCTGATGGCAATCGAAGATGGCTTGGATTAAAATGTGCTCTCGTTAGATATTTTGAGAAAGGTAATCGCAATGACAGAATCATACAATACAACCAATCGCAGAGAGTTTCTGAAAAGACTAAGTCTGGCCGCGGCGGCATTGCCGTTCACCGCCGAATCTGCTCTGGCCGGGGCGTTATCCAGTTCCGGCAGAAAACCGCGAAACGTTATTTTTATCCTTAGCGACGATCATCGCTATGATTTTATGGGCTTTCTCAATAAACCCAAATTCCTCGAAACCCCGAATATGGATCGCATGGCTCGCGAAGGGGCTTACATACAATACGCCACCGTTTCGACGGCCTTATGCTCTCCCAGCCGTGCCAGTATACTGACCGGCCAATACGCCCATAAACACGGAGTAGTCGACAATAACAGCCGCGTGCCGGAAGGCACACGTTTCTTCCCACAGGACTTGCAGAAAGCCGGCTGGCAAACCGCATTCATGGGCAAATGGCACATGGGCCACGCAAGCGACGAACCCCGGCCCGGCTTCGACAGGTGGATAAGCTTCAGAGGACAGGGCGTCTATCTAAATCCCACCTTAAACATCGACGGTAGGCGGGTAAAACGCCAGGGCCAC
>DQCG01000286.1:2168-11103 GCA_003533825.1 Phycisphaerales bacterium | reverse complement strand
TGCACATCGGGGTAGTTTCGTCTCTGTTTATGGCGGGTCTGACCGCCGGGGCGGTTTTGGTACGGCGTTTTTTGTCGGAAGAGAAAACAAACCGCAATGAAAGACTATTGCTGCTGGTGATATTTGTACATTCGCTCTTACTATGCTCGATTGCTTTTTGGCCGGGCGGGCAGTGGACACACGTAACGTTTGCGATTGCGTTTATCCTGTGCGGTGTATGCACAGGCTGTTACTTTCCGATAGCCGCCGGACAGTTGGCCGGTTCCGGCTTCGAGACGGGCCTTGCCGGCAGTATGCTCGAAACCGCCGACCATATCGGGGCGGCGGCGGGGGGGGCGGTGACAAGCCTTGCCATGGTCCCCGTCCTCGGAACCAAAATGGCGCTGCTCGTATCTGTGATGTTCATTCTGGCGAACTTGCCGGCGGCGACGTTGAAAATTGCCAGGCCGCAAAAGCTATGGTTTTTAGATACAAAAGCTTTGAGGTTTCGCAGTCTCGGCTACGTTTTGTTCGGCATTGGTGCGTCCGTCGTTTTATGCTCGAACCTGCTGGCTTATGCCGGGGTGCGTCTGAGGCCGTCGCTGCCGTTATATTCTGCTCAGGCACTTGCGGGCGAATTGCGCATTGAGCAGCAATCGGCCGTTCTTGGCGAGAGTGCTCACAAAGTCGATTATTTCAGGGCCCTGGATGCTAACGATCTCCTCACCGGATACATTTTCAGCTCGGAAGACCTGGCGCCCGAAGTTCGCGGTTTCGGCGGCAAGATTAACCTCGCCATTTACGTTGATGACCGTGACGGCAGTCTCATCGGCTTTCACATGATGCGTTCGAACGAGACACCGGCATATCTTGAGCTTCTCAGCGAATGGTGCGATTCTCTTATTGGTCGCAAGCTTTTTCAGTCCGGGCCTTTCGCCGATATTCAGGCCGTAACCGGAGCGACCGTCAGCTCCGAAGCCATTGTCTCGGCACTTGAGACATCGGGGCAAAGATTCGCCGCCGAAGTTCTCAGCCGCCCGACAGATCCGCTCGCCGAACAACCAGCGCACCGGGCAAAATATCTTCCGGACACTCAGGCAATATATTTAATCGCTGCTTTCGCCCTTGCTTTGATCGTGACATATCTGGGCGGCTTTTGGAGCAGGCTGGTCGTTCTCTGCCTGAGCCTGGGCATCGGGGGAATATGGCTGAACGCACAGTACTCCAGCGAACAAATCGTCACAATATTGTCAGGATACACCCCTGCAATAGCAGTGACGGGAGCGTTTCTGCTGGTGGTAGTGGTTCCACTTCTTGTTATTATCTTCGGCAATCTTTACTGCGGCTACATCTGCCCGTTCGGGGCGGCGCAGGAACTTATCGGCTACATCCTTCCCGAAAGATTTAAGCCGCCAATCTCGAACGAATCGATGCGAAAGGCAAGATTTGTAAAGTACGTCATTCTCCTGATCGTGGTTATCGTGTTCTTCGCCTCCAGAGACCGCACGACGTTGGTTGCCGATCCGCTTATTTCGGTATTCGGCGGGCGGTTTACAACTGGCGATTTCAGATCGGCATTCCTTTTTGTCGTCGCGGCGGCTTTGCTCGGGTCGCTTTTCTGGCCTCGTTTCTGGTGCCGGTATTTATGTCCCGCCGGGGCCTTTCTGTCGATTCTTAATCATGTCGCGATACTCAAACGGTACCTGCCGGCAAAAAAATTCGGCAGATGCCAATTTGGTCTTACCGGCAGGGACAACGCCGACTGTATACAATGTGATAAGTGCCGCTTCGAAAAATTCGACAGAGCTGCGGCAGCAAAAAGACGAGAATTCGCCGGGGCATTTGCCGCATGTGTGCTTATCGCGGCGTTATTCATATCGGTTGTATCGGCAGACAGATTTTTGAAGGTGGTTCCCGCCGGACAGGAGGCGGCTACCGTTTCGGCATCGGGCGGCCAGCCGAGAGACGTCGACGCCCAGCGAGTTCGCACGATGATGCGTGAGAACAAACTCTCCGACAAAGAAGCCGAGTTCTATAAGAAGGTCGAGTGAATATATAACACCAATTGTGCATAATCAATGCGCTTTTTTGGGTCATTTCGAGCGCAGCGAAGCGGAGTCGAGAAATCCTTTTAAATAGATTTCTCCACTTCGGGCCACTTTGTGGCCCTTCGGTCGAAATGACCAAATCGCAAATCATAATCACAATTAGTATAACAATTCTACTTCCAGGCGGAATTAAGCTCGTAAACCTCCAGGGATTTAACATCGGTATTTCCGCCCTTTGTGAAGATTTCGAGCGACTTCGAATTGTCGGCGAGAATCACCCCTATCGGTATATAAATCCCGCCGTCGTTGCCGAATATCTCTATGGACGTGCGATCCACCAGCAGTTCAAGCCGAATTTTACCATCCACCGATTTCAACGAAGCCGTCTTCCCATGGCAGGAAAGCTGCTGTTTTTGGACGTCGTATATGACAGGAATATCCCGGATGACAAAACCGGCCTGCCGGGCGTCGCCGACCTTCAGCTCGGTACGAATATGAAACAGCTCACCCGATACGTCCGAAAGCAGATTCTCTCCCGGCTTTAAGGTTTTGTTCTTCCGCCGCCATTGCTTCTTATGGAGTTTTTCGACTTCTCGGACAGGTTGAGCAAACATTCGAGGTCCTTTTTCGGTTGTGTGTAGAGTCAATGTAACCGGAAACAGCATCATCTGGTTGAACGGCATTCCGGTCATAGCAACCCGGCCCCATGCAATCTGTATCCGCCGGCCGTCTTCGACTGGAATGTTGCTGAACGTCTGGGAAGCATAGAAACAGTTGCCGTGATGGAGGGGAATCGGACCTGCTTCGCTTACGAATTGCCTGCCGTCGAAATGACCGACCAGGTATTCTCCGCTGCCGCCGTACAGTATCCATTTTTCGTTGTTCTTGTCTCCATCGACCGGCAGGGCGAAAAGTTCAGGGCACTCATGGAAACACTTTATCTTGCTCTGGAATTCCCATGATTTCAAATCCTTCGATGTGAAGAATCCCATGTCGCGGTCATCCAGGTACAGCGCCATTACCCATTGGGCGGTCGGCGTGTGCCAGATAACTTTAGGATCGCGATTGCCGCCGTTGATATGGCCCAGAACGGGATTGTTCTTATACACCGTCCATGTTCTGCCGCGATTGTTGCTGTAGGCAATCGACTGGGTGAAAGGCTGGTCTTTGGACATCGGATTCGTGCCGCCTGCGGAGGTGTATATGCAGACAATGACTTTTTCGTCGCCGGTCTGGAAACCAGCGGTATTGTTGATATCGACGACCGCGGAACCAGAAAATATCGTCCCCAACCGGTCCGGATGGATCGCGTCAACTAACTCCTTCCAATGCATCATATCCGTGCTGACCGCATGGCCCCAGGTCATGTTGCCCCAATTCCAGCCGTAGGGATTGTGCTGATAGAACAGGTGATACTCGCCGTCATAATAGACCATTCCGTTGGAATCGTTGTTCCAGCCACGTTTGGATTTAAAATGCAACTGCGGTCGCAGTTTTTCCCGGTAAACGTTTTCTTCGCCGATGTAAGTGTCCGCCTGGTAGACCGAATCGAATCCCTTTGTTCCGGCCGGGTCATACTTGTCTATGCGCAGGGCTGCTTTTTTGCCTTTAAATGCGGCGATATCCAGGAAAACCCAGAAGTCAGGATCGTCCAGTGCCAGCTCGATCTGAAATTCCCGAACTATTTTGTTGTCTATGATCAGATGTATCAGGCGTTTTTTGGCCCCGTTTTTGACCGGGAAATTCAGGTATTTCTTCTGCAATAGAAATTTGCGTGTTTTGTCCGTGAGCACTTCAACTTTCTTATTGCTTTGAATTATGTGGTCCACATTTATGTGCCCCCAGCCCCCGGTGCTATTATCGACTATCTGTATCCGGGCATTCCGGCCGGACAGTTCCGAGACGTCCCAACCATGCCATGCTAATTCTTCGGAGCCTCCGGGCCTGTCGTTCGATCCGGTGGCGGTGCGCGCAACCTTGCCTTCTACGAGCAGATTGATGCAGGACCGGCCGGGGTTTTTACCGCCGCCGATGAGGAAATTGATGTTCTTGCGTTTGATCTCGAACGGCGGAGAAGTGAGTGTGCCCGTGGTATCGTCACCATTGTAGAACGAATTTACCAGCCTTTTGCCTTCGAAGCCAGCCACCTCCATTTGAGACGGCAGGGTTCCGCGGGCCGGGCCCGGGCCGAATGCTTCGCCGGTCACCTTCCAGTCACCGTAGTCCCTGCTCTCGAAATCCGTTATCAGGATATCCTCCTGAGCAGTTGCCGGGGCCAGACAGGTAAACGTTATTATCAGACAACTTAACAATAGCTTTTCCATCGCATTTTCTTTCTGAGACTATTCTTATGATTTGGAAGTATTATCAAGATCGAGCTTGTCACCGACCTGTTTCTGCAGTTTCTTCAGCCGCCTTCTGAGCTTGCGTATTATACGGGCGTTGGACGGATCGTCGGCGATGTTCTTCATTTCAAGCGGGTCATCTTTGAGATTGTAGAGCAGCGTCTTATCAATCTTCGGATAGTAAATCATTTTATAACTATCGGCACTTACCATTCTCTGCAGGTCGATATAGCCGCCGTAGATGGCGTCGTAACTGCTTTTGACTTTGCCGCCGACGAGCGGCATCAGGCTTTTGAACTGCACTTGTCGCGGTTTATCAACACCGGCAAGCTCCAGTGTCGATGGCATTATGTCTTGAAGATAAACCGGCGTGGTAATCTTTTTGTTCTTTGGAACACCCGGGCCGTTAACCATCAGCGGAACTCGAACGCTGTGGTCGTACATGTTCTGTTTTCCTATCAGGCCGTGATGGCCGACCGCCAGTCCATGATCGGCGGAGAAAAAGATATATGTGTTGTCGGCTTTTCCAGTTTTTTCGAGGGCATCGAGAATGCGCCCGACCTGCGCATCCATGTGGGTTATTATCGCGTAGTATTCCTGGCGGTTCACCTTGACGGCGTACTTTGTACGGGGAAACGGCGCGAGCTTTTCATCTCTGAGCTTTGCACTGCAACCTATCGAATCCTTATATGGATATTCCGGCAGGAAATTGGCGGGGACTCTGACGTTTTCGAGCGGGTACTTATCCACGTACTGCTTCGGAGATTGCCTCGGGTCATGCGGGGCGTTGAAGGCCATGTACATGAAAAAGGGCTTTTCACTCTTTGAAGCATTTTCGAGAAAGTCCTCGGCATGGTCTCCGAGAACCTCGCTCCAGTGTTTGCCGCCTTTCCAATAGCCGCCGTACTTGGTGTCCCACGGTTTCCATGGATCGGGCTGTCCCTCGATAGGGCGGTTGTAACCTTCTTTCGTCTGATTGGGCATGCCGGGGCGAACGTCCCTGACGTGGTCGAATATATCTTCCGGTTTAATGCCCTTGACGTGCCATTTGCCGCTCATATAGGTTTCGTAGCCCGCCTGTTTCATATACTGCGACCAGAATCTGCCGGCCGCCGTTTCCTGCTTCAGCTTCGGTTCAAGGTCCCTGGCAATCCACAGGAATCGCCCCGTATTGAGCATCGTCCGGCTTGCCACGCACACGGCGCCGTGCCAGGCGCCCTGATTATATGCGTGTGTGAAAGTCACGCCGCCATTGACGAGCCTGTCGAGGTTCGGGGTTTGAATTTCATCGCAGCCCAGCGAGCGCAGCGTCTCGAAGCACTGGTCATCGGCGAAAATAAACAAAATATTCGGTTTGTCTTTGCCTGCGGCGAAGAGTTCCGTCCCCGGCACCGACAATGCTGCCGCACCGATACCCACTGCTTTTAAGAATCTTCTTCTCGTCCAACGTGTGTCACTCATTTTACGATCTCCTGTATAAACTTAATTTCAACTCAAATGATAGCACGTTTTCTCATTTTATCAAGTTTGTGCCGAGGCGAATTGTGTGTGCTGTTTCGTTATAAGGCACCTTGATATTCTCACCGTTAAAGACGACCGTGTCCGGTTTAGCCGCAGACCTTATAAACACATTCATTACGGATTGTCCTTCGATGTGAACTTGCATTTGTTTGCCCGGTCTAAAGACAGTATAAACTTTCGAGAGCGAATCGAGCACAACTTTGTCGTTTTTGCGCAGATAACTTCCACACGCAATAAAATACCGCACAACCGAATCCGGGTCATTTCCATCGGCCTCCTTCGGCCGGGTCACGGCGAAGATATACGCATCGGTTTCCCAGCCGTCAATAACATTGCAGCTATTGCGGTGCATTTTTCTGCCGTCTGCTCTTAGGTTCAGATATACATCCGTGAGCATGTTGCCTTGGCTGACACGTACTCCGATAGCTTCGTTGGCTTTCAATAGCTCGACTTTTGCCGATGGCTCTTGACCGCCCGTCTCAAGCGGAAACACCGCCGTGATGAACTTTGCATCCCGCGCAGTCTGCTCCGGCGAGAAAGCAAGATATGTCACTTCATTATCCGGATCGTGGTCTTTAAGGCCTTTCTTCTCGACAAATTTCATTTCTTCCGGAAACAACGGCTGTACAATCGCTCGAACTTTGTCGTTTGAAAGCAGTATCCGCTCGCCTTGTTTCTCGGCCTTGTCCTGGTAGTGCAGCAGCCATTCCAGTTTGCCTTTCTCGTGGGTTCGTACATCGTCGAAAATCAGTATCACATCATCGAGCCACAGGAAGTGACGGTAGTTCCGTGAGAACTTCCATGATGTCGGGCCGACGGCATCGGCGAATACATACTTTAGTCCGGCGGCATCTATCAGGCGGGGTATGCTGCCGGGCGTGACAGTACCGCGGTCGCCGTTGCCGCAGTCTTCCGGATTCTGCGCGTGACCGTCGGTGAGGATGACGTTGTGGGCCCTGCTGTGACGGTAGTAGCTGGTGTACTCGCGCCTGCTGTAAGAACAGTTTCCCGAATCGATAATCAAAGGAACGCCTTGATGAAACAATATAAATGATCCGGCATCTGGATGTGCATGGTTCCAGGCAAAGCCCGATTTTATCGCCAGCATCGTGGAATTATCTTGCCATGATGAGCGGAGAACCGCCCAGCCGATATCCGGATACAGAATCGATTTGGGAATATCATCACCAACAGCCTGTTCTGTTTGCAGCTTGTCATAGAGCAGGCCGACCGGATCGCCCAATCCGCGGTCCGTTCTGGCCAGATACCAGTGGTACTGCGGCTTGTCATAGCCGTTGGCAAGCAGCAGCCGGATGGTATGCGCCCCGTTTTTACGAAGACTGCTGTCACCGAAATTCACGGACATTAACGAATCGGAAGCCGGATAGCACGAGTGAATGAAAAAATCGCCCGCAGTCTGAAGCAATGGAATATCCGGCGACGCCGATTCTCCAAACACGTTTGAATATGCGAGGCGGAACAGCAAATACTCCGAAAGGGCGTAATTGGTATAACTTACGCTCTCGTAAAATGCGCCTTTGCTATCGAAGTTGGCCGGCTTGTTTTGCAGGATGTTGCCCTTGTAGTAGAACCATTCGGGGAAAACATCCGAGATATGATGAGCCCAGCCTTCGGCCTGTGGCTGGTCGCCGGCCAGTGACAAGGCCGCCAGGCCGGCCATCGAAACGCACACGCTCCACCAGTTATGCCCCATCGAATCCAGGGCGTGAATACGATTTTCGCCCAGGACCCAGTCATCGAGCGTCGGCAGAATTCCCAGCCGAACCATTGCCCCGGCAATGGTCTTTTTTTCATCAGCCGAAAGGAAATCATAAATGCTGTCATATCCGACGGCGTAGCCGTAGCAGAACCTTGCCGTGTTCAGTTCCGAGTGCCAGGGAGGATCGTGATGAGCGTCGCCGGCCCATCTGCTAAAGCTGCCATAATGAATCATGGCATCCCTAAGTTTTTGGGCATAGAGTTTGTTACCGGTCATCTGATAAGCCAGGCCGAGCGCCGGACCCATATCAGCAATTTGAGAGCTCGGCCGGCCATAGTTGCCGTGCTGGCCCGAGCCGCCTTCGGCGTATTCCTTCGGTACTAAGTTTGCATCAAGGAATCTTTTCGCTCGCTCAATGAGTTTGTCCGAGGCTTCCTTAAATATATTGTCTTCAGCGGCACGCTCTTGCAGGCGCTTAACATGCCCGGCAGTGAAAAATAATCTTGGCCGGTTAGATAGTTCGTCCGCCTGCCTATTATTGATTTGTGCAAACGCTTCGGTCGTCAAACCGGTAAGAATTGCAATCAGTAACAGCACGATGCTGAACTTGAATTTTGCTATCTGTGTCATATTTATTTATCCCAGTATTCTTCGATCACCTTTTGGATATGAGGGTATTTTTCATCTGTTTCGTTATACTTTTTTCTCAACCTCAGCAGTTCGGCCTTCAGTTTCCTGATCACAACGACATATCTCGGATTATTGTACAGGTTGTTCATTTCGTGCGGGTCGTTTATCATATCGTACAGTTCCCAGCCCGGCTGGGTCGGTTTAGGGCCGCCTTGCTTATAGTTCATCCCGTAGAAGAATATAAGTTTGTATACTTTGGTGCGAATACCGAAATGTGCCGGATTGTCGTGATGCGCCATGTGCATCCAGTAGCGGTAATAAGTGGCCTTGGGCCAGTCTAACGGTGTTCTTCGCCGCAGTACCGGAACAAAACTTCGCCCCTGCATATAGTCGGGAGCATCGAGTCCGGCCAGCTCCAGTATCGTCGGCGCAAAGTCGGTGTTGTTGATAACCTCGTCGGTGCGAGTCCCCGGCCTTATCATCCCGGGATACCTGACAAGAAACGGCATTCGCATCGATTCTTCGTACATCCATCGCTTGTCGATAAAATCGTGCTCGCCCAGCATCATGCCCTGGTCGGATGTATAGATGATGATGGTCTTGTCCATCTGGCCGGTCTTTTGAAGATAGTCGAATAGCCGGCCGACGTTGTCATCGACCCCGCGAACGCATCGCAGGTATTTTTTCAGATA
>DQCG01000286.1:0-2061 GCA_003533825.1 Phycisphaerales bacterium | reverse complement strand
TTCCACAGGCTCTCGGGCTCCGGGATATCGACGTCATTAAATAACCAGTCATAGCGCTCGGCATTCTCGAAATTGTCGTGCGGCGCCTTGAAATGGTGCATCAGGAAAAAGGGTTTCGACCGGTCCCTGCCTTTTAGCCACTTGAGCGATAAATCGGTAATCACGTCGGTTGAATGGCATGAATCATATCTTGCGAAGCGTTTTTCATTATTGGGCCACTGCCCGCCGGATTCGCGAAGAATCGGATTGAAATATGACCCCTGTCCCGGCAGCACGCAGTAATAATCGAACGCCGCCGGCTCGTTCTTGAGGTGCCACTTGCCGATCATGGCGGTTTCGTAGCCGGCCTTTTTCATGAGCTTGGGCAGGTATTGGTTCTCCGGCGAAAGCCTGCCGCCCAGGTCCAGGGCGCCGTTGGTCTGGCTGTGTTGGCCGGTCAGAATCGATGCCCTGCTGGGCACGCAGATCGAATTGGTGCAAAAGCAGTTCTCGAAGAGAAGACCTTCATTGGCCAGCCTGTCGATATTAGGCGTCGGAGCAACCTTCGCCAGCCGGCTTCCGTAAGCGCTGATCGCATGAGCGGCATGATCGTCGGACATGATGTAGAGTATATTCGGGCGCCGGTTCTTAGCCAAAGCCGCCCGGGCAAAGCCTAATGAGCCGCACGTAACAGATGCCGCAACTCCCAGTCCTAATACTCCAAGAAAGTCCCGCCGTGTGCAATTGTCCTTCATCATCTTCAATATCTCCTGCTTACATATAATTGCTTTCCATATACATCGTACAAAGCAGACAATAACCTGTTCCACGGAAAATTTCAAGATTTCTCGGCCGGTAGTCCATTGAATATCTGAACTATCCGTTAGGAAAGCAGTTTCAATTTTCGCTATTGGCTGCTTGTGAGGCCGCCGGGCTAATGTCCTTGCCAAACACGTTTCCCAATTTGTATGGAAAGCATAGTCCGCTGTAGAGGCTTTTCGCCTACCGCCATCATTCGGCTTCATACAACTCGATTTCGAAGCCGGTAAGTTTGAATGCAAAGGCATGCTGACAGGGGCGATGTTCGGGCAAGATATCCGGTCTCTGGATGACTAATTGCTTTTCATTGTTGACGCTGTAACCGATGTCGCCGTCGTGACCGAGCAGTTGGATACGCTCGCCGGATTTGGTGTTTGCGATTTTGACGGATTCGATGGTCATTTGTTTATCCGGCCAGTCGAGAACAATCACATATAGAATCCTGCTGTCTTTGCTGCGTGTGAAACGGATATCTTTTGATGTGTAAGACTTGTCTTTTCGCTCGCTGAAACCACCGCCGGTGTTTTTTGTCGGTCCCTCGCCGAACACCTTCCATGGGCGTGTTTTATATATAGCCTCACCGTTAACTCTTAACCACTCTCCGATATCGAACAGCAATTGCCGTGCCTCCCGGGGAATCGTACCATCGGCGGCAGGACCGACATTAAGAAGCATACAGCCATTCTTGGACACAATATCTATGAGGACGTCCACTAAATCGTTTGCAGTCTTATATGGCGACGATTTCTGGTTGAACCACGGCCCGACGGAAGTGTCGGTCAGCCATGGGTAGGGCGTCAGGCGATCTTCCCGGCCGCGCTCGAAGTCGAGGATGCCGGTGTGCTGGTGGATGTCGGGATGCTTGTGGGCGACGTCGACCTGGCGATTGTTCCGAACGGCCCAGTTGTAATAGTCGGCGAACATCCTCAGCCGATACTCCGGCGTAATGCATTTGCGCTTTTCATCGCCCATGCCGAAGTCGAACCATGTCAGGTCAGGCTCGTATTTTTCGACCACCTCATTAACCTTGCCCAGCCACTGGGCCAGGAATTCCGGTGTGGGCTCAGCGCCGGGCTCATGGGCCTGGCAATACAATCCGGCGTACTTTGGATCGGCGCCATCGAACTTGTACGATGGCTCGAAATAACGCCACGAGAACGCGTGATGAAACGTCGCGATGAATTTCATGCCGCGTTTGCGAATGGCCTTTTGAAGCTCGGCGGTAAAATCGCGCCCGGGTTTCTGGTCCATGCTGTCCCATTC
>DQCG01000668.1 GCA_003533825.1 Phycisphaerales bacterium | reverse complement strand
AGCAGTCAAGACAAAACAAGAGGCGTAAACGCTTGACTTCACCAAAGGCAAGAGGTAGCATAAGGCATCTTTCAACATTTTTTTAGACAGGAAAGGAGTAGTGACCAATGAACAGGCAATTGACTCGTCGTGATTTTCTGCGCAGCGCGGCCTTCAGCGGCGCAGGCCTCATAATTCTATCGGACAGCCGGCTGGTGCACGGCACCCGGGCCAATGAGAAGTTGAACGTTGCCGGGATCGGCATCGGGGGGCGCGGCGCCGCGGATGTAAACGGAGTCGGAGCGACCGAGAATATCGTAGCCTTGTGTGATGTTCATGAACAACACGCCGCACAGACCTTCGAGAAATACCCCCAGGCGAAACGATATAAAGACTTTCGCAGGATGCTCGACGAGATGCACAACAAAATCGATGCGGTGGTCGTCGGCACGCCCGACCATACCCACGCGGTGGCGGGAGTTATGGCCATGAAGCTCGGCAAGCACTGCTACTGTGAAAAACCGCTGACCCACACCGTGTACGAAGCGCGGGTAATGGCGAACGTGGCTCGCGAGAAAAAACTCGTGACGCAGATGGGGACTCAGATTCACGCCGGCGGCAACTACCGTCGCGTGGTGGAGCTGGTCCGGACCGGTGCCATCGGTACTATTCGCAAGGTCCACGTATGGCTTGGCGCGAACTTCAACGGGCCGCCCACACCGACGAATATGTCGCAGAAAGACGCCCCAACCGAACGCCCCGACGTGCCGGAGACGCTCGACTGGGATCTGTGGCTGGGGCCTGCATCCTACCGGCCTTACAGCCCGGCTTACGCACCGTTCGGATGGCGCTACTGGTGGAATTTCGCAAACGGTCAACTGGGCGACTTCTTCTGCCACTATTGCGACCTGGCATTCTGGGCGTTGAAATTGCGGCATCCGCTCAGCGTCGAGGCCGTCGGGCCTGTCCACGCCGAGAGTGCAGCTAACTGGACGATTGCAAAGCAGGAATATCCCGCCCGCGGCGATCTGCCCCCGGTTACTTTGACGTGGTACAACGGCGGCGGTTACCCGGAGCTTATCAAAGAGGGTAAAATCCCGCAGTGGGGCAGTGCCGTGCTGTTCATGGGATCGGACGGCATGCTGATTGCCGACTACAATAAGCATCAACTGCTGCCCGAGGATAAATTCACCGACTTCCAAAGGCCCGATCCGTTCATTCCGGATTCGATCGGCCACCACCTCGAATGGGCCGAGGCCTGCAAAACCGGCGGACCGACCACGTGCAATTTCGACTACTCGGGCGCACTGACGGAAGCGGCGTTGCTCTGCAATGTCGCGCTGCGTACCGGCAGAAAAATCAAATGGGACGCTAGGAATCTCAAGGCCGTTGGCTGCCCTGAAGCAGACGCTTTCATCCGGCGGCGGTACAGAAAAGGCTGGACACTCTAAGACGCTATTCCGGCGCGGCCCTGTGTCGCGGGCTTCCAGCCCGTATGTGTTTAGCCTGCTATTAGTATTGATAGTGACGATTTAGCGGCTAATTCTTCCGTCAAAAGTGTTAATTGCCGACAAAGACGGATGATTTCGGCTTCAAAACCTGCGTATCAGCATTGGTTTCAGGCTAAACACGTACTCCAGCCCGCGATTCGAGAGCGGGACGCCCTTGACACGGCCGGCTCTATAAGGAGATAAGGCAATGAAATCGTGGATTGCTTTGCTGTTTGCTATGATCGTCTTAACTCTGCCCGGTTTTTCCTGCCGAATGCAGCCGCAGCGGCTCGACACTCCTAAGTCGGCTCGCGGTGTTCTCGACGTTGAATACAGCCGGAACACAAGCCTGATTCCAAAGTATGAGGTGTTTGAAATCACCTTCAGGCATGAAGCTGTCTATGCAAATCCTTTCTTCGATGTTACTATCGATGTTGTCTTCACCTCTCCCTCGAAGAACCGGATTCGCGTCGGCGGATTCCACTACGGTTCTTCCTCGGGGCCTGATATTCGGACTGAGAACCGGCGGAGACAGCAAGTGTCCTATCACTTCGAAAAGCAGGATCTCTGGAAAGTTCGCTTTGCTCCATCAGAGACCGGCCGGTGGAAGTACGCTTTTACGTTCATGAATGCGCAAGGACAAGAGGCATACGGCGAAGGAAGCTTTACCTGTATCGAAGGTCGAAAACCGAATCCCGGCTTTGTTCGCCTGAATCCGGAGAATCGGTTCCGATTTGTCTTCGATGACGGGAGCCCCTATTTTCCGATTGGATTGCAGGATTGCTGGGGTGACAATTCGGGCACCGGCTCAGTTCTGGATCAGTGCTCAATGGAAGGGCCGTTCCGCACCGACCTTAAAGAGCCGCCGGAATTGCCGCCCGGGCCTATGTTCGTACGGGGCCCCGCCAATAATCCACAGAACGCGGATGTATATTTTCGGTACTTTTCACAATGCGGATTCAATCTATACCGGTACTCCCAGCAGAACTGCTCTTTCCCGCTTAATAATGACCTGGACAAATACCTTGTCCAGCAGGCGGTCATGACCGACGAGCTGTTGTGCTGTGCGCGAAAGTACGGCTTCAGTATTTTCTACGGCATTTTCGGCTTTCAAAAAGCATTCAACAAAGGGCCCTACGATGAAGTCACGATGTCGAAGGTCAAAAGATTCATTAAATACAGCGTCGATCGCTGGGGGGCTTATGTGGACTTCTGGGAATTTCTGAACGAGCAGCACGCCGACGACCGCTGGTATGAAATTATGATCCCCTATTTGAAGTCCATCGATCCGTACGGACATCCGATTACTACGAGCTGGGAAAGACCGCACCTCGCCGGCATCGAAATTAACGCTCCGCACTGGTACCAGAGGGAAGATGAGCTTAAGTCGGACGCTGAGACCGCATCAAGAGCGGTCAACTGGAAGAAGCACGGCAAGCCCGTGGTCGTCGGCGAGCAGGGCAACCGGATCGACCGTAAGAATCCACCCGCTCCGGGCGTCGGCGGCGTGTGGGATGACCGTTCGGCTTTGCGGATGCGAATCAGGAACTGGACGGCTTTCTTCAATGAGATTGCAGTGGTTTTCTGGAATACGAGCTACGCGCGGGATGGTCATAATATGAATATCTGGCTCGGGCCGAAAGAGCGCGAATATGTCCGGGCGATGCAGGACTTCGCATACAGACTGGACAAGGATGTTGTCGTTGTGTCGGTGGAAGTATCGAGGCCACATGCCGTTCGAGCTTATGCACTGGCTTCGACGGAAAGGACCGGCGTTTATCTGCATCACTTCGAGGACCATCAGAAACCTATGCGAGGCGCAAGTATTACTCTTGACGTGCCGGTGAAGGCCAGAGGATACTGGTACTCGCCGGAGAATGCGGCGATTCTTCAGGCCGCCGAATTGACCCAAGGGAATACTATCGAGGTGCCCGAATTCACGGTGGATATTGCCCTTCTAATCACGCCGGACGGGCCTCCCGATATCGACGCAGATGGTATCCCCAACCATCTCGACGCCGATGATGACAATGATGGTGTGCCGGACGTTGAAGATGCCTTCCCGCTGGATCCGGAAGAATGGGAAGATAGGGATACCGACTGGATCGGCGATAATCTGGATGCCGATGATGATGCCGACGGGATTGGGGACGATCTGAACGAAAACGGCATTCCGGATCATGAGGAGCTGGATATTGACGGCGACGGATTCGATCGGGCGAAATCGGTTCCGTGGGATGCTTTCCCATTGGACCCGGATGAATGGCAAGACACCGACGGCGACGGTGTTGGTGATAACGCCGACGCCGATGATGATAATGACGGCTTTAACGACCAGCAGGAATTAAGAAAGGGCACTGATCCTTTAAATAAGCTGAGTTTCCCGGAACAATGAAAAGCCATCCCCATCCTGATGGACGACAATCAGGATGAGGCTGCCACCCGGTAGAGTTGATGTCGAATGGGTGGCAGCCTCAAAGCCTAAGGCTTTGGGGATGGTCGCTGAATGAAGGATTTGCGTCGGGAAAAAGTCAATATGTCAATGATATTAAAAGAGGTAGAGCTATGAGAAAATCAGCGCGTATCATCTTAGTTTTGTCAATCCTGTTGTCGCCGCGGACAATTCTTGCCGCTCAGGAGGCCTTCGAAGTCGATGTTCGCACGGAAGTGAAGATTCCGATGCGTGACGGCGTCGAGCTTTCGGCGAATATTTTCCTACCGAAAGCCGAGGGCAAGTTTCCTGTGATACTCATTCGTTCGCCGTACGGCAAGGGAAATGAGAAGAACGGCGATGGACTGTTCTACGCCGGACGCGGATATGTGGTAGTCAGCCAGGACTGCCGGGGCAAGGGGAGCTCACAGGGGCAGTGGGAACCGTTCGCCAACGAGCGAAACGACGGCGCCGATACGCAGCAATGGCTATTAAAACAGCCCTGGTGCAACGGCAGTATCGGAACCACCGGCGGCTCATACGTGGGTTTTACCCAGTGGATATCCGCCCCCAATGCCGGCGACCATCTCAAGGCGATGTTCCCCTTAGTGCCGCTGGTTGATACTTACGGCGACGGCGTCTATATCGACGGGACATTAAATCTCGCACTGATGATGGGCTGGGGCAGCGTGGTTGCTATGCGTCCGGGCGAGATGGTTGCCATGTTTACCTGGAAAGAGGAGGATTGGAATAAGGCCTTTAGAACGCTGCCGCTCAATGAGTGGGACCGAGCGCTCGGACGTAAGGTCCAGTACCTGCGGGATTGGGTCGCTCATCCGCATTTCGATGACTACTGGGCTGCCCGCGGTGTTAGAAACCAGTGGCAGGACATAACGATCCCGATTTGCGCGGTAGGCGGTTGGTACGATATCTTTTCCAGGAGCGTCATCGAACACATCAACGCCGTAAGGTCGAAATCGCGTTCGTTGGATGCTCGAAAGCACCAGCACCTGGTAATGGGGCCCTGGGGGCACGGCATAAGTCAGGACGGTAAAGTCGGCGACCTGAACTTCGGCAAAGAATCGGTAATCAACCTGCGTCAGTTGCAGACGAAATGGTTCGATTACTGGTTGAAGGGCGATAAAACAGGTGCCGATACGTGGCCGGCCTTTCGCATTTTTGTAATGGGGAGAAACCAGTGGCGCGATGAGCAGCAATGGCCGCTGGAGCGAACAGAATACACGCCTTATTATTTTCACAGCGAAGGCTTTGCTAACACCGCCGCCGGAGATGGAAAGCTGACAACAGTAAAACCCGGGCGGCAGCCCGGCGACGAATTCGTATACGACCCGAACGACCCGGTTCCCACCGCCGGCGGCTGCAATCTGGTGGGCTGTCCCGCCGGGCCGAGAGACCAAAGCGAAGTCGAGAAGAGAAACGATGTTCTCGTTTTCACCAGCGAAGCGCTGAAGACCGAGATGGAGGTCACCGGGCCGGTCAAGGTGATTCTTTACGCCGCCAGTACGGCGAAGGATACTGACTTTACGGCGAAGCTTCTGGATGTCCATCCGGACGGGCGACCCTTCAATCTCTGCGACGGCATCGCACGCGCGAGCTGCCGCGATTCGATAGTTGAGCCGAGCCTGATTCAGCCCGGCAGGATTTATCG
>DQCG01000027.1 GCA_003533825.1 Phycisphaerales bacterium | reverse complement strand
AGCAGGAAAGAATAAAGCTACTTAACGACGGGCGGATAAGTGGCGGAAAATACGTGCTATACTGGATGCAGGCCGCACAGCGGGCAGAATATAACCACGCCCTGGAATACGCCATTAGAACCGCCAATAAGCTGAAGAAACCCGTCCTTGTATTCTTCGGCATCACCGAAAGCTGGCCCGAGGCAAATCAGCGGCATTACTATTTTATGCTGGAAGGATTAAAAGAAACCCAAAAAGCCCTCGAAGCCAAAGGCATTCAAATGGTAATCCGGCGGGATTCTCCGGATGCCGGAGCGTCGGAACTGGCAAAGGATGCCGCTCTGGTTATCGTAGATGCCGGACAATTGAGAATCCAGAAGAAATGGCGGGCGAATGCAGCGGAACTGATTAACTGCCCGTTGTTGGAAGTTGAAACAAATCTGATTGTCCCCGTGGAAGAAGCTTCATCGAAAGAAAATTTTTCAGCCGGCACGTTCCGGCCAAGAATCACAAAGAAACTCGATTATTATCTGGTCCCGCTCAGGCATACTAAACCAAAGCTCGATTCGCTCGACATGAAATTCCACACATTCGATATTGATAACATCGACAAGGCCCTCTCGAAACTTGACATTGACAAAACCGTCGCAAAAGTCGACGGCTTTCACGGCGGCACGAAAGAGGCTAAACGTCGGCTGAGTAATTTTCTAAAAAACAAGCTGGACCGCTTCGCCGACTTGCGGAACGACCCAACCGCCGATTATGTCTCGAATATGAGTCTATATCTGCACTTCGGACAGATTTCACCGCTATATATCGCCCTGAAAATCTCGAAAACTTCCAGCACCGGTAAAGAAGCATATCTTGAGGAACTCATCGTCCGCAGAGAGCTCAGCCATAATTTCGTTTATTATAATGACCGCTACGATAAGTTTGCCTGTCTTGAGCCGTGGTCAAAGAGAACTTTAAACTTCCATCGCAGGGATAAAAGGGAATATGTATATACGTTCGAGCAGTTCGAAAAAGCAAATACTCACGATCCCTACTGGAACGCTGCACAGAAAGAAATGGTCCTGACGGGAAAGATGCACGGCTATATGAGAATGTACTGGGGCAAAAAAATTCTCGAATGGAGCAGGAATCCGCAGACCGGATTCAAAATCGCCCTGCAGCTCAACAACAAATACGAGCTCGACAGCAGCGATCCGAATGCATTTGCCGGCGTGGCCTGGTGTTTCGGCAAGCACGACAGGGCCTGGGGCGAAAGGCCCGTCTTCGGCAAGATCCGGTATATGAACGCCGCCGGACTGAAAAGAAAATTCGACGTTGATGCTTATGTGAAAAAAATCAAGGCCCTGGAAAAAAGATAATATAAGGTGATGTTATGCGAGTGGTGATAACAGGCGCGACGGGCTTTATAGGAACGGCACTGTGCAGAGAGCTTCATAAAGATTACGAAGTAATTGCCTTATCGCGTGATGCAAACAGGGCCGCCGGATCCGTCGGCGAGTGGGCCAAAGTGGTCGAATGGGACGGAAGAACAACCGGAAGCTGGTTCAAGCAGGCAAATGGGGCATTCGCTATTATCAACCTGGCGGGTGAAAATATCGCTTCGGGCCGGTGGAATGAATCGAAAAAGGCAGGCATACTCCTCAGCAGGCAGGACTGTTCGAGAGCCGTACTCGAGGTGATAAAGCAGGTGAACAAAAAGCCGGCGGTGGTAATTCAGGCTTCGGCCATCGGTTATTACGGCCCTCGCCGGGATGAGCAGCTCGATGAAACCTCGACACCGGGCAAAGGATTTCTCTCCGATGTGTGCCGGCGCATGGAAAGCTTCGCAGAAAAAATTGAGGGCCTCGGAGTAAGATGCGTTGTTATCCGGACGGGAATCGTATTAGGACCGGGCGGCGGAGCTTTTACCAGGCTCGTCAAACCGTTTCGGTTTTTTCTCGGCGGGCACCTCGGCAGCGGCAGGCAATGGTTTTCCTGGATACATATCGACGATGAAGTCGCCGCTATAAAATTCCTGCTTGAAAACGAGCAACTCAAGGGTGCGTTCAATCTCACGGCACCGGAGCCGGTCACTACGAAAAAATTTTGCAAAATTCTTGGAAAGGTTCTGCACCGTCCGGCTTTGCTGAAAGTCCCGGGCTTCGCCGCCCGGCTTATGTTCGGCGAGATGGCCCATGAGATGCTCTTATCCGGGCAGAAGGTTCTGCCAAAACGATTATTGAACACAAGTTTCGATTTCAAGTATACTAATGTAGAACAAGCTCTTAATGATATTACAAGTTGAAGGAGAAAATTATAAGCCTGGCAAAATATTTCGAAAACGTCAAAGGCCTGGGTGTCCTGGCGACAAGCGATGCGGAAGGCAACGTTGATATCGCGGTTTATTCCCGGCCTTACATTATAGATGAGAAAACAATCGCGTTCAGTATGCTGGAGAAGCTGAGCTACTCGAATATCCAGTCTAATCCCAGGGCCGCGTATATGTTCGTGGAGGATGGCCCGGGATACAACGGCAAAAGGTTGCATCTTACCAAGACCGGTGAAGAAAAAGACCCTGAACGGATCAAAGAGATAAAAAAACAGCACACGAAGACACGCGAGCCCGACGAAAAAGTCCGGCACCTGATTTATTTCACAGTGGACAAGATTCGACCGCTCGTCGGTGACTAGACTTGATACTTTTCGGTGGACCAAGGCCCACCTTACAGCTACTTGGGTAGGGTGTGCACTCCGTAAGGAGTCCCTAGGACCGCACACCATTTCGTATTTTAAGAGACCTTTGAAGGAGCACAGATGTATATAATACCGGCAATCGACCTTAGAGACGGAAAATGTGTAAGACTTATCCAGGGCCAGTACGACCGGCAGATAAACTACCGGGACAATCCCGTCGAACAGGCGCAAGAATTCAGCACAGACGGAGCGAAATGGCTGCATATTGTGGACCTGGACGGAGCCAAACTCGGCCGGCCGGTCAATACCGATACGATATCAGCTATAGCGGCACTTGGAATGCTGAATATCGAGGTCGGGGGCGGGCTGCGCGACGAAGCCTCGATAAAACAACTGCTCGACATAGGAGTTAAAAGAGTCATAATCGGCACGAAAGCCGTGCAGAATTTCGAGTGGTTCAGCGAAATGGCGAAGAAGTTCAGCGGCAAAATCGTTCTCGGCCTCGACGCCAAAAACTCGAAAGTCGCAACGCACGGCTGGACACAGGACAGCTCCCTGACCCTGCTGGAGTTTGCCGCCGATGCGGCAAAACTGCCCTTAGCCGCAATAATATACACCGACATCGCCAAGGATGGTATGATGTCAGGCCCGAACTTCGAGCGAACAAAAGCGCTCGTCGAGGCAGTCGATGTCCCCGTAGTCGCATCCGGCGGCGTAAACACCGTAGAAGACATAAAAAAGCTCGCCGAATTCAGCCCCGAAGCAGCAATCATCGGCCGAAGCCTATACGAAGGTACACTCAAACTCGCCGAGGCAATAAAAGCAGCAAAAAGATGAAAAAAGTCACCATTTGCAATCGAGTCTTCAGCAAGATCATATGCGGGACAAATCCGTTCTACGGCCATTCCCACTTTAGTGATGCCCGAAACGCGGAATATCTTGGCCGTTTTGACGATGAAACGATTGAGCGGATGATACAACAATGCATTAGCCTGGGGATCAATGCGGTTGAATCCTCTGCAAATGAACGAATCGTCTCAATCCTGTCACGGTTGCGGGACAAGAATCCCGAGCCGATTCATTTCGTAGGCAGTACCCGGATCGACGAAACCTCAGACATCAAGAGTCACCAACAGAAACTTTCGTTCCTGATCGAGAACCGGGCCGAGGTCTGTGTTCTCCATGCCCAATTTGTTGATCGCCCGAGGAAAGGGGATGATATCCGCGGGCTCCCCCAACTCATCGAGAAGATTCACGATGCTGGACTTATAGCTGGAATCTCCACTCATCGGGTGGAAACTGTGGAACTGTGCGAGAGGCAGGGCTACGGGATCGACACATACCTTTTCCCCCTGAACCTTTCCGGATTCGTCTACCCCGGTTACGAGGGGACAGAAAGTGTGCAGGAACGTATCAACATTGTCAGAAACACACGCAAGCCTTTTATTCTATTCAAGGCTCTGGGGGCAGGGAGGATTCCTCCGGACGAAGGTTTACAGTTCATCGCTGAAAATGTCAAACCCAATGATCTAATCTCTATCGGATTCGGAACTGAGGACGAAGTCAGCGAGACCTTAGAGATTGTCGAGAAACTTTTTTGAGCCAGAACGCAGGACGTAGTTTGCCCCACTTTGAATAATCGCAAATGCTTTTTGGTGGGCCAGGGCCACCCTACCGAACTGATTAGTCTGTTACAAATGAAA